>JBDTRV010000385.1:0-3585 GCA_039931475.1 Burkholderiales bacterium
GATTCGAGCAACGCCTGCGAGAACGGCAACACCTTGGTGCCCGATGCGACCAGTTTCTTCAGCGCGTCGGGGTTCAGCGCATCGTACTTGGCGAGAACGTCGCCATGCGCCATGGCGGCGGCGGATTGGAGGATTGCCTTGTTCTCGGCTGACAACTCGTTGAAGGCTTTCTGGTTGACCATGAACGACAGCTCGGCACCGCCTTCCCACCAGCCGGGGTAGTAGTAATACGGCGCGACCTTGTTGAAGCCGAGCTTCTGGTCGTCGTACGGGCCGATCCATTCGGCCGCGTCGAGCGTGCCTTTCTCAAGCGACTGATACACGTCGCCGGCCGGAATGCTTTGCGGCACCACGCCCTGCTTGGCCATGATGTCGCCGATCAGGCCGCCGCCAAAGCGCATCTTCAGGCCCTTCAGGTCCGCCACCGTCTTGATCTCCTTGCGAAACCAGCCACCCATCTGACAGCCGGTGTTGCCACCGCCCATGCTCATCACGCCGAAGCCGGCATAAAACTCGTTGACGAGCTTGCGGCCGTTGCCATGCATCATCCAGGCGTTCATCTGGCGCGCATTGAAGCCAAATGGAATGCACGAGGCAAACGCGAACGCCGGGTTCTTGCCGTAGAAGTAGTACGACGCCGTGTGGCACATCTGCACCGTGCCCTGCTGCACGCCGTCGAACACGCCAAAGCCGGGCATCAACTCGCCGGCCGCGTGCACTGATATCTCGAACTTGCCGCCGGACATCGCCTTCACTGCATTGGCCATGAGTTCGCCGCCGCCAAATGCCGTGTCGAGCGACTTCGGAAAGCTCGATGCAAGACGCCAGCGCACTGCCGCTTGCGCGTGGACCGCGGGCGCGGCACCGGCCGCGAGCACGCCGGCAATTCCGGCATTCTTGATGACTGAACGACGATCCATGAGACTTCATCTCCTCAATATGAAACAAACCGATACCTTAACCGAGTCTATTAGCCGCGCCGCGAGCGCGTCTTTAGGGACTAACCCGCCCGGCAGTGCCGCATTCCGCGTCGTTACGCTACAATTTTGAGAGCGCCTCGCGACCGCTGCACGAGCGCATCGAACCGTTTTCGTATCGATTTTTCGATGCCAGCGGCATCCAACCCCTGCATCGCGAGCAACCGGGCCGGATCGCCGTGCTCGATGAACACGTCCGGCAAACCGAGCTGCAGCAGCGGCTTTTGCAGGTCGGCAGCGGCCAGCGCCTCCAGCACCGCACTGCCCGCGCCGCCCATCACCGCGCCCTCTTCGAGAGTGACCAGCGCGTCGTGCGTGGCCGCGACCTCGAGCAGCAATTGAGCGTCAAGCGGCTTGGCCCAGCGCATGTTGACCACGGTGGCGTCGAGCCGCTCGGCAGCTTCGAGCGCCGGGTACAGCAAGGTGCCGAACACGAGGATCGCGATCCCGCGCCGGCCTTCGCCGCCCTTGGCTTGTGCATCGCAAGCGCGCCGGATTTCGCCCTTGCCGAACGGCAGCGCGGAAAGCTCGCGCGCCGGGGCCACACCGGCGCCCGCACCGCGCGGATAGCGCACCGCCACCGGTTGATCCTGCTCGAACGCAGTGGTCAGCAACGCGCGGCATTCGGCTTCGTCGGCCGGGCAGGCAATGGCCATGTTCGGAATGCAGCGCAAGAACGGAATGTCGTAGGCGCCGGCGTGGGTCGCGCCGTCGGCCCCGACGAGGCCGGCGCGATCGAGCGCGAACACCACCGGCAGATTCTGCAGCGCGACGTCGTGGATCAACTGGTCGTAGCCGCGCTGCAAGAACGTGGAATAGATCGCGACCACCGGTTTCAGCCCCTCGCACGCGAGCCCGGCCGCGAACGTCACTGCGTGCTGCTCGGCGATGCCGACGTCATAGTAGCGACCCGGAAAGCGTTTCTCGAACTCGACCATCCCCGAGCCCTCTCGCATCGCGGGTGTGATGCCCACGAGCCGCTCGTCTTTGGCCGCCATGTCGCACAGCCACTGGCCGAACACCTGGGTGAACGTGGTCTTGGGCGGCGAGGCGGGCTTGGTGAGGCCGACCGCCGGATCGAATTTTCCCGGCCCGTGGTAGGCCACCGGATCGGCCTCGGCCAGCTTGTAGCCCTGGCCTTTTTTGGTCACGACGTGCAGGAACTGCGGGCCTTCCAGGTGCTTGATGTTCTCAAGCGTCGGGATCAGCGAATCGAGGTCGTGCCCGTCGATCGGGCCGATGTAGTTGAAGCCGAACTTCTCGAACAAGGTCGCGGGCACCACCATGCCCTTGGCCTGCTGTTCGAGCCGTTTCGCGAATTCGAGCAGCGGCGGCGCGACCCGCAGGACGTTTTTGCCGACGTGCTTGGCGGCCGAATAGAACTGGCCGCTCATCAACTGCGCGAGATAGCGGTTCAGCGCGCCGACGGCCGGGCTGATGCTCATGTCGTTGTCGTTTAGCACGACGATCAGATTGCAGTCGGCCACGCCCGCGTTGTTCAGCGCCTCGAACGCCATGCCCGCGCTCATCGCGCCGTCGCCGATGATCGCGACCACCCGGCGGTCCTCGCCCTTTTGCTTGGCGGCCAGCGCCATGCCGAGCGCGGCGGAGATGCTGGTCGACGAATGCGCGGTGCCGAAGGTGTCGTACTCGCTCTCGCTGCGCTGCGGAAAGCCCGACAGCCCGCCGAGCTGGCGCAACGACCCCATGCGCTCGCGCCGGCCAGTCAGGATCTTGTGCGGGTAGGTTTGATGGCCGACGTCCCAGACCAGCCGGTCGTAAGGTGTGTTGAACACGTGGTGCAGCGCAAGCGTCAATTCAACCGTGCCCAGATTCGAGCTCAGATGCCCGCCGGTTTTCGAAACGCTTTCCAGCACGAAGGCGCGCAATTCGCCCGCCAGAGCTTTCAGTTGTTCGGCTGACAGGTGCCGCAGGTCGGCCGGTTGGTGGATGGTTTCGAGCAAAGTCATTGATTCAATTGTTCCGGTTCACGACCATGTTGGCGAGCGCGTCGAGCGCGTTCGTGTCGGCCAGACCGCTATGGCGCAACGCCGTGCGTGCCTGGGCCAGCAATTGCTGCGCCTGCTCGCGCGAGCCATCGAGGCCAAGCAGCGACACGAAGGTCGGTTTTTGTTGAGCGGCGTCCTTGCCCGCGGTCTTGCCGAGGGTGGCCGAATCGGCGGTGACGTCGAGAATGTCGTCGACGATCTGAAATGCGAGGCCGATCGCATGCCCATAGTCACTCAATGCCCTGAGAGCTGCGGCGGTGCCGTCGCCGCAGGCCGCGCCCATCATCACGCTGGCGTGCAGCAGCGCACCGGTCTTCAAGCGATGCATTTCGCGCAACTGGGGTTCGGAGAGCGATTGGCCGACGCTGGCCAGATCGATTGCCTGGCCGCCGGCCATGCCCTCGAAGCCGGCCGACCGCGCCAGCCAGCGGCACAGCGCGGCCTGGGTGGCCGGCGCAACCGATTCGTCGTCCGGTGTGAGCAGCTCGAACGCCAGCGCCTGAAGTGCATCGCCAGCAAGCAGGGCTGCCGCCTCGCCGAACTTCACATGCACCGTCGGCTTGCCGCGCCGCAGCACGTCGTTGTCCATGCACGGCATG
>JBDTRV010000386.1:0-3554 GCA_039931475.1 Burkholderiales bacterium
CCGAAAATTCCGCGACCGCCGCATGGTCGAGCCGCGCGCCGATCGGCGAGAACAGAACGACGGGCGCCGCGTCCGTCCGCTCGGCCCGAACTCGCTCGACGCAGCGGGCCAACGGCTCGGCCATCATCACCATGCCGGGGCCGCCGCCGAACGGGCGATCGTCGACCCGGCGATAGGCGCCTTCGGCCTCGTCGCGCGGGTTCCAGAAGCGAAGTTCCACCTGGCCGGAATCGAACGCGCGGCGCGTGATGCCGCTTTCCATGAAGGGGGTGAACATCTCGGGGAACAGGGTGACGACGTCGAAGCGCATCGCAAGGCGGGGTCAGTAGTCCGGCTGCCAATCGACGATGATCCGGCGCGACGCCAGATCCACCGAGTCGACAAATGCGGCAACGAACGGGACCATGCGCTCGGCCGATTTTCCGTCCGCTTCGTATTCGATCACCAGCACCGTCTGCGGGCCGGTCGAAAGCAGATCGCGCACCGCGCCCAATGCCACGCCTTCGCGATTGATGACTTGCAGGCCGATCAGATCGACCCAGTAGAACTCGTCGTCCGCCGGCGTCGGAAAGCTCGACCGCGCAACGAACACCCGCGCGCCACGCAGCGCTTCGGCCGCATCGCGATCGTTCACGTCGTGCGCCGAGGCGACGACGCTGTCGGAATGATCCTTGGCCTCGCGCACCCGCAGCAGCGCGCCGCCTTCGAATGTGCGGGGGCCGCGCTCGGCGGGCAACAAATACCAGCGTTTGGAAGAGAAAACGCCTTGGGGATCGGCGCTGTGGGGCAGAACCTTGAACCAGCCCTTCAAACCCCAGGCGCCAACGATGCGCCCAACTTCGATCGCGTCCGCCGGCAGTTCGGCAGCTTCGAGGCCGGGGATCATCGGCGCCGTTATTTGCTACTAGCGCATGCGGCTCATCGCCGCGCGCGCGGGATTGTTCAAGCCGCGGCGGGCTCGGCGGCGGCGGGAGCAGCAGTGGCCGGCGTGGCCGAAGCGTTGCCGGAAGCAGCGGCCTGGCGCACCAGCCGCTCGACGGTGGGCGACGCCTGCGCGCCGACGCCGCGCCAGTGAGAAAGCCGATCCTGCGCGATGCGGATGCTCTCTTCGTGGCTCTTGGCGATCGGGTTGTAAAACCCGATGCGCTCGATGAAGCGGCCATCGCGCCGGGTGCGCTTGTCGGCCACCACGATGTTGAAAAACGGGCGGGCCTTGGCGCCACCGCGTGCGAGTCGAATGACGACCATTGTGTTTATCCTTCGGGTCTGAAATACGCGCTGGCTTTGCTCGCGGCAAGGGGCAAAAAGCGCTGAAAAAGCTTTCCATTATAACGTTCGGTCCGCTCATGACCACGATCCGATCCAGCCGCAGCGAAGACTTGGCCGCGATGAACGCCATCTACGCCCACCATGTGCTCCATGGCACTGGCACTTTCGAGACCGAACCGCCAAGCGCCGCCGAGATGGCGGCCCGCCGCGCCGACGTGCTCGGCAAGCGGCTGCCGTGGCTGGTCGCGGAAGACGGCGGGGTGGTGGTCGGCTTTGCCTACTGCCAATGGTTCAAGCCTCGGCCGGCCTACCGCTATTCGGCCGAAGACTCGGTTTATCTGGCGCCCGATGCGTTGGGACGCGGCATCGGCCGCGCGCTACTGGAAGCGATAGTGAGCGAGGCCGAACGAGTCGGCGTACGAAAGCTGATCGCGGTGATCGGCGACTCGGCCAACGCCGGCTCGATCGGCCTGCATCGCGCTTGCGGCTTTGTGCCGGCCGGCGTGCTCAAGTCCTGCGGCTGGAAATTCGGCCGCTGGCTCGACGTGGTGCTGATGGACAAGGCGCTCGGCGCGGGCGATTCGACGACGCCCGAATAGCCGCGAGGCCATCTGGCGCGCCGGCCCATGAACAAGCGCGCGCTTCGGCCCGATCGCCATCGGCGGCGCGCAAGCGTCAAACAAGCGTAGCGGCAACGCTGAACATGCCTTCGCGGACCTCGTGGCGCGCAGCCCCACAATCGGCCCCCATGCCCACTCGCCTCAAAAACAAGACCCTCGCCGCCTGGCTCGCCTTCATCGGCGGGCCGCTCGGGCTGCATCGCTTTTACCTTTTCGGCTTTGGCGACATGCTCGCCTGGCTGCATCCGATCCCGACCGCCTTGGGCATCTATGGCATCGAGCGGGTACAACGCTACGGCGTGGACGACCAATGGAGCTGGGTGCTGATTCCGCTGTTGGGCTTCGTGATCGCCACCTCCTGCCTCACTGCCATCGTCTACGGCCTTGCCACGCGCGAGCGCTGGAACGCTCGGCACAACCCGGGCGCGGATCCGGAACACCCGGCCGGCGGCACGAGCTGGGCCACGATCGGCGCCGTCGTGCTTGCGCTGATGATCGGCACCGGCGTGCTGATGGCAAGCCTCGCGTTCAGCTTTCAGCGCTACTTCGAGTACCAGGTCGAAGAGGCGCGGAAGATTTCGCAGTAGGCGCTCTGTTTTTGAATGAGAACTGCCGTTTCCGCTCGTCCATCATGGTTTTTCAGCTACTGAAACAATAGCGTCAGAGGGTTCGGCGCTCGGCGCTGTCGTCATGCTTGGGGTCAGGCCGCTGCGCGCCACTTCGGTCTGGCGCGCCGCGCTCGTCCCGCGGCGACCCCGCAGCCGGGCTTTGCGTCAGGCAGACGCGCCGTCGTACGGCGTGATCTTGACGTTGGAGAGGTCGAGGCCTTCGGCGCAGCGCAGATTCACCGCGACCATTTCCTTGCCATCCGGCCCCACGCCCTGCCCGAACGGCGCGCAGCCGCAGGTCTTGCAGAACTGGTGCTGAATGACGTGCTTGTTGAAGGTGTAGGTCGTGATCGCATCGCGCGAGGTTTCGAGCTTGAGCTGATCCACACCCGCAAACGCGAGCAGATAGCCCTTGCGGCTGCAGATCGAGCAGTTGCATTGCATGGCTTCGGCTGGCGTGTGATCGAGCGTGTAGGCAATGGCGCCGCAGTGGCAGCTTCCGCGCAGGGTCATTGAGCTTCTCCTTTTCAATTGGGATGAACCGCCGCAACAAGGGCGGACGGCGTTATTTTGACGCGCGCGTTTGACGCGCGCGCAAGACGCCCTTCTCTCTTCACCGCACTGCATTGCACGAGCTACGGATATCGTCAGGAATCAAGAGCCGGTCCGGCGCCTTGGCTATTTCTTCGGCCGGATCGCGTCCGCCGCGCCCTGGATGAACGCCTTGATCTTGTCCACGTCATCCGGCTGCAGCTTGCCGGTGAAGTCCGGCATCCCGCGCGCGACTGCCGAGCCGAACACGAACTTGTCCAGGTTCGCCTGGGTCTCCATGGTTGTTAGACCATTAGCATCGCGCGCCACGGCGTCGAACCACCGCGGGAATTCCATAGGCTTGAAGCCGCTGGTTGCAAATGAAGTTGCCGTCGCCACGAACGCCATGCGAGTCGGCGGGCGTGCGGACGATGGCGCCGAAGTCGCCGCTATCATCCTCCGCATGCCTGACATCATCTCGGTCGCTCAACTCAACAAAAGCTACGCCTCCGGATTCACCGCCCTA
>JBDTRV010000387.1:0-3530 GCA_039931475.1 Burkholderiales bacterium
CGCAACACGGACAGCGCGTTTTGCATCCCCGCGACAGCGCCTTGCAGCGCGGCATTGGCATACAGCACGATCCCGTAGCCGAGTTCGGCCAGCGCGTTGGCGTCGAAGATTGGCGTCTTTCCGCCGATCACCATGTTCATCACTTGCGGCGTGGAAAGACGCTGCGGCAGGGCGCGCACCTCACCTGCGCCGGGCACGGCTTCTACAAACAGCACGTCGGCGCCGGCTTCGCCAAATCGCTGCGCGCGCTCGACCGCGGCCTCGAACCCGTGGGTGGCGCAGGCGTCAGTACGGGCAAGGATCAGCGTTGCGGAGTCCCGCCGTGCATCGACGGCGGCCTTGATCTTGCCCAGCATTTCGTCGATGCCGATCACTTCCTTGCCCGCGAAATGGCCGCAGCGCTTGGGACTGACCTGATCCTCGAGCTGAATGCAGTCGGCGCCAGCGCGCTCCAGGGTGCGCACCGTGTGATAGGTGTTGAGCGCGTTGCCGAAGCCGGTGTCGGCGTCCACGATGAGCGGCACGTCCACCGCGTCGCGGATGCGCGCGGTGTGGTCGCGGATGTCGGTCAACCCCATGAAAGCCTGGTCGGGCAGGCCCAGCCACATGTTGGTGACGCCGGCGCCCGTGACGTAGACCGCCTCGAATCCGAGATCGACGACAACTCGGGCCGAAAGTGCGTTGAATGCGCCGGGCACGATCACGCCGCGGCGGGCTTGGATCAGTGTGTGCAGCTGTTGTCTGGTGTTCATGCCGACGTCCTTCATCGGGTCAACGCAATGCGGGGTAATAAAGCCGGGGTCAGGCCGGGCGGCTTACGAGTTCAGGCCGCCAAAATCATCCTGCGGCCAGCGGCGGCGCCCCTGCCACATGCCACACGCGCTCTGGCACCAGGACCTCGCCGCGCATTAGCAAGCGAGCGCTGCGCGACAGTGTCGCTGAGTCGGCGATCCAGCAATCGTCGCTCCGCCGTACCTTTGCGCTGACCGTGGCACGTCCCGAAGGGTGGCCCAGCCGGATCGAAGATCCGCCCTCGCCTGAGCGCGACGCGTTCGGGCGAGCGAGTTGGTGGGCCACCGTGCCGGGCAGCGCGGCGGCCACTGCCATGGCGATCATCGCGGTGCCGGGCACGGCGTGATGGACGGCTCCCATCGACAGCACGCGCACGACAAGATCGATGTCCTGCGCCTCCAACACCGTTTCGTCCGAGCAGGCGTGGCGGGCGGGCGCGGCCAGCACCGCGATCTTGGGCGTGGCGGGCCGCGTCGCGGTAGCCAAATTTGCACTTGCAACCAGCTTCATGCGCACCGCCGCATGGGCTCGAATCGCTTCAAAGCGCGCCAGCAGGTCGGGCTGCGCGTTCAACTGCGCCGGCAGTTCGCAACCGCTCAAGCCGAGCCGATCGGCTCGCAGCAGCACCATCGGAATGCCCGCGTCGACACAGCTAACCTCCACCTTGCCCACACCGGGTACCGCTAGCGTCTCAAGCGCCAGGCCGGTCGGCAGCAGCGGGGCGCCGGCGCCGCCTGCCAGGTCATGAAATTCGAGGCGGATTTCGGCGCAGCCGAACGCGACTCCGTCCAGGAAAAATTCGCCGTCTTCGACCACATGGCCGTTTGCCATCGGCACCAGCGCCGTGATGGGTTTGCCGATATTGGCCTGCCAGATCCGCACGGTCGCCATGCCGTTTTTTGGGGCATCTTTCACCAGCCCGCGCATCAGCGCGAACGGCCCCACCGCGGCGCTCAGGTTGCCGCAGTTGCCGGACCAGTCGATCAGCGGCCGACCGATCGACACCGCGCCGAACATGTAGTCCACGTCGAAACCAGGGCGGCCTGTGCGGCTCACGAGGACCACCTTGCTGGTGCTGCTGGTGGCGCCTCCCATCCCGTCGATCTGCCTCGCATACGGGTCAGGGCTACCGATGGACCGCAGCAAGACGGCGTCGCGCACCGCGGGCTCATACGGCAGCTCGCGCGGCTCGAAGAACAAACCTTTGCTGGTGCCGCCGCGCATGTAGCAGGCGGCCAGGGCGCGCTGCGGAGCGCAAAGGATGCCGGCGGCCATGTGGCAGCCCCTACTCGATCGAAATATGCGCGTTGCGTATCACCGGTGCCCAACGCGCGCGCTCCTCGGCCAGAAACGCACCGAACGCCTCGGGAGTGCCGCCAACAACTTGTCCGCCTGAACTCTCGATCATTGCGCGCACCTCCGCGGTCTTGAGCGCGGCGTTCACGACCTTGTTCAGGCGATCCACGATGGCCTTCGGCGTGCTGGCGGGAGCGACCATTCCGAGCCAGTTGTACGACTCGAAGCCGCGGATGCCGGCTTCGTCGAGCGTGGGCACTTCAGGCAGCACCTTGAGGCGCTCCTTGCTGGAGACCGCCAGCGCGCGAATCTTGTCGCCCTTGATGGCGGGGAGCGCCGAATAGCCCATTTCGAACATCATCGCAAGGTGGCCTCCCATTAGGTCGCTGGCCGCCAGAGCGCCGCCCTTGTAGGGAACATGCACCATTTCCGTCTTGGTCTGGTAGGCCAGCAACTCGCCCGAAAGATGATGCGCGCCGCCCACGCCGGAGGAGCCGTACGTGATGGTGTTCGGGCTGAGCTTGGCCGCTGCGATCAATTCGGCGACGGTCTTGAAAGGCTGGGTCGGAGATGTCACCAGAATCAGCGGCGCTTCTTCGATCAGCACGATCGGCTGCAGATCGCGTTCGGGGTCGTACGGCAACTTCTTCATCAACATCGGATTGGTCACCATCGGCGCCGGCGAGGCGAATCCGAAGGTATGGCCATCGGTCGCCTTGGCGATCAGGTTGGTGCCAGTGACGCCACCAGCGCCGGCGCGGTTGTCGACCACCACGGGTTGGCCCAATGACTCGCTGAGTTTCTCGGCGATGCGGCGCGCGCGCGTATCGGCGAATCCACCCGCCGCGTACGGCACGATCAGCTTTATGGGGTGCGTCGGCCAGGCGCCGGCTTCCTGTGCGACCGCCGAGGCAGGGCTCAGCGCCGACAATGTCAGGGTGCAGGCCACGGCGGCGACCCCGAGAACGATTTTTCCGCGCGACAGCATCATCGGAGTTGTCCTAAAAGTGCCGGGCGCTACGACGCCTCGCCCATCTGGCTTTGCAGGTAGTTCTGCAAGCCCACCTTGCCAAGCAATTCGATCTGCGTTTCCAGAAAGTCGATGTGCTCCTCGGTGTCGTCCAGGATGCCTTGCAGCAGATCGCGTGAGACGTAGTCGCGCGCGCTTTCGCAATGGGCGATGCCGTCCTTGATCGTGGCTTGCGCGCCTTGTTCGGACTTCAGATCGCAATCGAGAATCTCGGGCACGTCCTCGCCGATCATGAGCTTGCCCAAATCTTGCAGGTTTGGCAGGCCATCGAGCACGAAGATGCGGTCCATCAGTTGGTCTGCATGCTTCATCTCGCCGATTGATTCCTCGTATTCCTTCTTGGCGAGCTTGTCGAATCCCCAGTGCTTGAGCATGCGGTAGTGCACGAAGTACTGGTTGACGGCGGTGAGTT
>JBDTRV010000388.1:0-3528 GCA_039931475.1 Burkholderiales bacterium
AGTACCTGCTCGTCAAGCAGCACGACCGCGTCGGCCGCATGGCCGACACGCTGGAGTACAGCAACGTGGCCTTTCCGCGCCACCGCTTCGAGGCCGAGCTCATCGCAGAGCTGAAGCACTTCTGCCCGAGCCTGATCGAGGAAGACGGCGACACCCTCGTCGTCAAGCACGTCTACATCGAGCGCCGCATGATCCCGCTGAACATCTACCTGCAGGAAGCGTTCGACACGGGTCTCGACGATCCGTTCGCGAAGAAGCAGATCGAAAAGAGCGTCGTCGAATACGGCAACGCGATCAAGGACCTGGTGGCGGCCAACATCTTCCCCGGCGACATGCTGTGGAAGAACTTCGGCATCACGCGCAACGGCAAGGTCGTGTTCTACGATTACGACGAGATCGAATACATCACCGAGAGCAACTTCCGCAAGGTGCCCAAGGCCCGCACCGAGGAAGACGAAATGAGCGGCGAAGTCTGGTATTCGGTCGGCAAGCACGACGTGTTTCCCGAAACCTTCGGCCCGTTCCTGCTCGGCAACGACGCGGTGCGCGAGGTGTTCATGCAGCACCATGCGGACCTGCTCGACGTCGAATTTTGGCAAGGCCACAAGGAGCGGATCAAGGCCGGCCACGTGTTCGACGTGTTCCCCTACGATCAGCAAAAACGGTTCACGCATCGCGGTGTGCCCAAGACTGGCTGAGACCAGCAAGCCGCCTCACTCAAACCGCCTCTCAAGCATGGCTCCGAGCTACCTGACGATCACCACGCACCTGCTCGCCGGATTGGCAGCCGGCGGAGTGATTGGCCTGGAGCGAAGCTACCGTGGTCGTCCGGCCGGGTTCCGCACCCACGCGCTGGTGAGCGTTGCATCGAGCTTGCTGATGATGATCACCGTCTACCAGGCCGATTGGCTGCCGGGCATCGCGCCGGAGTCCATTCGAACCGACCCGACCCGGATGGCGCAGGGCATCATGACTGGCATTGGCTTTCTGGGCGCCGGCGTCATCTTCAAGGAAGGCCTGTCGGTTCGCGGCCTGACCACCGCCGCGTCGATCTGGATCACGGCTGCGATCGGCATCATGATGGGCATCGGTTTTTATCGCGCGGGCGTCCTCGCGACGATCACCACCCTGATCACGCTCTCGCTGTTCCGCTGGGTCGAGATTCTGCTGCCGTCCCATGAATATGCCCATCTGCAACTTCGGTTCGAGCGCGACAGGGTGATGCACGAGGACGACATCGTCTCGTTCTTGCATCAATACAATTTCACGGTGGCTAACATGAGTTACCGGCTGCTCGAAGTGCCGCCTGCCTTCGAATATCGAATGGTCATTTCGACGAACACGGATGGGGCGTTGGCATCGCTTGCGACGGCACTTCGCGAGGTCGAAAACATTCGCACGTTCCGGATATCGCCGACTGGCGACTGACCGGGGTCGATGGGGCGGTTCCGGTCCGCTGGCAAAGGTCGGTCAAATGACGTTCAATGGTTGAAGCAGCTTTTTCTCACGGCTGTACCAAAGATGAAGGAGCAACGCCCATGAGCGAATCGAAAACATCCGCCGACCCGGTGGTCATCGTCGGCGCCGCCCGCACCCCGATGGGCGGCTTTCAGGGCGACTTCGCGTCGCTCGCGGCCCACGATCTCGGCGGCGCAGCGATCAAGGCGGCTATGGAACGCGCGAGCACTGGATCGAAACTCAAACCCGAGATGGTCACCGAGGTGTTGTTCGGCAATTGCCTGATGGCCGGCCAGGGCCAGGCGCCCGCGCGGCAGGCGGCGTACAAGGGTGGCTTGCCCGACAGCGCGGGGGCCGTGACCTTGTCCAAGATGTGCGGCTCCGGGATGCGCGCCGCGATGTTCGCGCACGACATGCTGCTTTCCGGCAGCCACGACGTGCTGGTCGCCGGCGGCATGGAAAGCATGACCAACGCGCCGCACCTTTTGCCCAAGGGCCGAAGCGGCATCCGAATTGGCCACGACCGGGTGATGGATCACATGATGCTCGACGGCCTCGAGGACGCCTACGAGCCGGGCCGGTCGATGGGCACGTTTGGCGAGGATTGCGCGGCCAAATACAACTTCACGCGCGAGCAGCAGGACCAGTTCGCGACCACCAGCGTCAAGCGCGCGCAGGAGGCGACGAAGTCCGGCGCGTTCGCCGCTGAGATTACGTCCGTCAAGGTCAAGACGCGCGCCGGCGAGACCGAAATATCGATCGACGAAGGCCCGGGCAAGATCAAGCTCGACAAGATTCCCACCCTGAAGCCCGCGTTCAAGAAAGACGGCACGATCACGGCCGCGAGCAGCTCGTCGATCAACGACGGCGCCGCCGCGATGGTGCTGATGCGCGCATCCACCGCGAAGGAACTGAACTGCAAGCCGATCGCGCGCATCGTTGCCCACGCTACCCACGCTCAGGAGCCGAAATGGTTTGCCACCGCGCCGCTCGGCGCGACACGGAAGGTGCTCGAGAAGGCCGGCTGGAACGTGAAGGACGTGGACCTCTGGGAAATCAACGAAGCGTTCGCCGTGGTGCCGATGGCGCTGATGACCGAGCTGAACCTGTCGCACGACATCGTCAACGTCAACGGCGGTGCCTGCGCGTTGGGTCATCCGATCGGCGCGAGCGGCGCGCGGATCATGGTCACGTTGGTCCATGCGCTGAAGAGCCGCGGCAAGAAAAAAGGCGTCGCGACGCTGTGCATCGGCGGCGGTGAAGCCACTGCGGTGGCACTAGAAATACCATGAAAATAGTAGCTGAAAACCTACAGGAGGCGAGCGGGAAGGGCCAGTCTTGTTCTAAATGATGAGTGACCCGAGAAGTCATTTTTTAGAAGTAAAAATGCCGTTTCCGCTCGTCCAATAAAGGCTATTAGCTATCTAAATAGTAGCGTTTGATCTGCTCCGCAAACGAGAAATTTCGTGGCAACTCGAAACCCATCAATCTTGCGGATCGACATCGAGAGTTTCGCCGCTTTCAATGCCGCTTGGCGGGATTTACGTGTAGCTCGGTATCGAGAGTTTCGCCAGCTGCCATGTTGATTTGCGTGTGTCTTAGCGCCGGAAACAGGATCACGTCGCGGATGCTCGGACTGTCGGTCAAAAGCATCATCAGCCGGTCGATGCCGACGCCGCAGCCCCCGGTCGGTGGCATTCCGTATTCGAGCGCGCGAATGAAGTCGTGGTCGTAGTACATCGCCTCGTCGTCGCCAGCGTCCTTGGCCGTGACCTGCGCTTGCAGCCGCGCGGCTTGGTCTTCCGCATCGTTCAACTCTGAAAAACCGTTCGCCATCTCGCGCCCGGTGATGTACAGCTCAAAGCGCTCGGTCACCTCTGGGCGTTCATCATTGGCGCGCGCGAGCGGCGAGATTTCGGTCGGGTGTTCCATGATGAACGTCGGCTGCCAGAGCTTGTCCTCGACCGTTTCCTCGAAGTACATGACTTGCAGGCTTGGCAGCGAGCGCTGGCTCAAGCGGTCCTTTTGTTCAGTCATTCCCAGTTTTTTCAACGCGCTGGTGAGCCAGGC
>JBDTRV010000389.1:0-3522 GCA_039931475.1 Burkholderiales bacterium
GCGAGTTGACGATTGAGCGGCGCGACGACGGCGAGGCTGTCGAACAAATGGTGTGTGAGCATTTCGGCCGGGTCGCGCACGGCAGTCAGGTTGTAGACGCGGTTCCATTTGCGCAGCAGCGCTAGGTAGCGAATCAGGCGATCGCACGTTTGCGGGTCGATCACCACTTCCAGCGCGGTCACAGCAGCGATGAGAGAGTCGCGATCCTCGGTCATCGGCGCTAAGCTATTGAGTAGAGTCGACGTCGACGTTTGCTGTGGCGGCAAGGGGTCCCTCGGGCGGCGTTCGTTCCGATGAAGATGGTGCGCCAAAGCGGTGGACACCACCTTTCTTTAAGTGAATCAGCAGCAGAGACACGGTGGCGGGCGTCACACCCGGAATGCGCGAAGCCTGGCCCAACGTTTCCGGCTGATGCTTCTGTAGCTTCTGCCGGGCCTCGAAGCTGATCGAGCCAAGGCTCAGGTAGTCGAAATCGGCCGGAAGCGGCAGATCGTCAAACCGGGCGGCGCGATCGACTTCGTCCCTCTGGCGCTGGACGTAGCCGGCATACTTGGCGCCGATCTCGATTTGCTCAACGACCGCGTCATGCAGGTCGCCCAACGTTTCACGTGAAACGTCGGAGCCAGCGCGAAAGCGCCCGTGATCGAGCGACATCAACGCTGTGTAACTCACGCCGGGGCGGCGCAGCAGATCCGCGAGATTGTGTTCGCGTTCTATGGCTTTGCCGAGCACCCGCTCCGCGTCAGCGCTGTCGATGTTGCGCGGATTGATCCAGGCGGTTCGCAGTCGCTCTGTTTCACGTGAAACAGCGTCTCGCTTACGGCTGAACGCTGCCCAGCGGGCATCGTCGACCAAGCCAAGAGTTCGCCCCACCTCGGTCAAGCGCATGTCCGCGTTGTCTTCCCGAAGCTGCAAGCGAAACTCGGCGCGACTCGTGAACATGCGATAAGGCTCGGTCACCCCTTGGGTGATCAGGTCGTCCACCAGAACACCGAGATACGCCTGATCGCGCTTGGGCAACCACGCATCCTTCTCCTGGCACTGCAGCGCCGCATTGACGCCAGCGAACAGCCCCTGCGCCGCCGCCTCCTCATAACCGGTGGTGCCGTTGATCTGACCCGCAAAAAACAGGCCGCCGATGGCCTTTGTCTCGAAGCTCGACTTCAGCGCGCGCGGGTCGAAGTAGTCGTATTCGATGGCATAACCGGGGCGCAGAATATGCGCGTTCTCCAACCCCGCCATCGACCGCACCAGCGCGTACTGCACGTCGAACGGTAAGCTCGTGCTGATTCCGTTCGGGTAAAACTCATTGGTGGTGAGCCCCTCGGGTTCCAGAAAAATCTGGTGGCTCTCCTTGTCGGCGAAGCGGTTGATCTTGTCTTCCACGCTCGGGCAATAGCGCGGGCCGACACCTTCAATCTTGCCGGTGAACATCGGGCTCCGATCGAAGCCGCTGCGGATGATGTCGTGCGTCTTCGCATTGGTATGCGTGATCCAGCACGAGACTTGCCGCGGATGCTGCTCCTCGCGGCCCATGAAGCTGAACACCGGCACCTTGCCCGGCGTGCCGCCCGGCATGCCGTCGCCCGGTTGCTCGGTGCACCGGCTGAATTCGATGCTGCGACCGTCCAGCCGGGGCGGCGTGCCGGTCTTCAGGCGCGCTTGCGGCAGCTTCAGCTCCTTCAGGCGCGCCGACAAAGACATTGCTGGCGGATCGCCCGCCCGCCCGGCCGAGTAATTGCTCAGGCCGACGTGGATCTTCCCGTCCAGAAACGTGCCGGCGGTAAGCACGACGGTTCGGCCTCTAAAGCTGACGCCGGCCTGCGTCACCGCGCCGGCCACGTGGCCGCCTTCGAGCAACAAGTCGTCCACCGGCTGCTGAAACAGCAAGAGATTCGGTTGGTTCTCGATCATCCGCCGAATAGCCGCCTTGTACAAAATGCGATCGGCCTGCGCCCGCGTCGCGCGCACCGCCGGCCCTTTTGACGAATTCAGGATGCGGAATTGAATGCCCGCCTCGTCGGTTGCCAGGGCCATCGCGCCGCCGAGCGCGTCGAGCTCCCGAACCAGATGCCCCTTGCCGATGCCGCCGATCGACGGGTTGCAACTCATCTGCCCCAAGGTTTCGATGTTGTGGGTCAGCAGCAGTGTCTTGCAGCCCATGCGCGCCGCTGCCAGCGCTGCTTCGGTGCCGGCATGACCGCCGCCCACGACAATGACGTCAAATTCTTCTGCGTATTCCATCATCAGGCTCCATCGATCAGCGAGGCATTCAGGCCGGCTGCCACGGCCACGCGGTGCTGCCGCAAGTCCGCGGTAACGAACAGCTCCGCGCCAGCGACCACGGCGGTCGCCACATGGAGCGCGCAAGCTCCGCGCAAATCAGCCGATTCCAGCGTTTGCACCGCGACCCGTTCTACCAAGGTCGATATCGGCGCCACGGCGATGTTGCTGAAAGTTCGCTCCAATTCCGCACAGGTGCTGCGGTAAGCGTGTTCCGTTGCTTCGGTCTCGCGCCGGATTCGCACCAACGCAGAGTAAAGCTCAATCTTGCAGTGCGCCGCCACAACCGCCGGTCGGGCCTTTGCCAGAAGCCGCAATACTGTTTCGCGGCCAGGTTCTGGCAAATAGCACTGAAGCAGGGCCGAGGTGTCGAAGAATATTTTCATCGAAGAAAGAACGCGGTTCGGCTGATGTCAATGGGGAAACGTCTGCATGACGCCGAGCGGGTACGGGCGCCTCGAGTCGAAATCAGATGCGAAGCGGAATTTGCCGCCAATAACATTCCCTGAGCAAGAGTTTCAATGCAGCAGATGGCCCAAGCGGAATGAGCCGTCGGCCGTGCTGGATCTTGCAGACCGCCTCTTGGATTTACCATGGGTCGCGGTTGCGCTCGGCAAGCAATGCTTGAATTGTTTTACGGCCATTGATGCTTCCCATGGCGGGCGTGAAGTTGCCGAGCGCTGGCGACGCGCTTGCGGATGCGTCGCCGGTGCAAACCGGAACCAGATCGGCCACCGGCTTGCCGTGCCGCAACAACCGCACCGTGGCGCCTTGTTCGACCAGCGCTATCGCGGCGGCGGCATTGGCGCGAAACTCGCTGAGCGGCAACGAAACACACGGAGCCCGTGCTTGAGGCGCGCCATCGCCTAGATGCGATTGATTCTCTTGCACTTCATTATTGTACGTTTGATCCATTTCGTACATTTTATACGACCGAACTCTTTGTCCTTTGTAGCCGGCCGAAACATCCGTCCCATCAAAAGCGGGTAAACCCGATAGAGCACAAGAATCGCGATATGTCCGTGCAAAATTCACCGTTTGATGCGTTGTTCGCGCATAATCGCGCGGTGCGCTCGGCGACGGTCGCGCATGGTATGCGGTGCTAGGCTCAGTTTCGCGTCTTTGAATTCGTCATTGTTTTGTTGATAGCGCTTATTGGACTCCATCGCTTTTTGTTTTTAGTTTCCAGGAGTCCCAAAGATGGGCAACAAACTTTACGTGGGCAATCTGCCTTATTCC
>JBDTRV010000390.1:0-3520 GCA_039931475.1 Burkholderiales bacterium
ACCTGCGTGCTGACCTGCATGATCTTCGCGGCCGTGTCCGGCTCGTCGGTGGCCACCACGTTCGCGATCGGCGCGATCCTGATTCCGGCGCTGATCAAACACGGCTACCCGGTCACGTTCGCGGCGTCGTTGCAGGCGACCAGCGCTGAACTCGGCGTGATCATCCCTCCGTCGATTCCGTTGATCCTCTATGGCGTCTCCGCCGAAGTGTCGATCGGCGAATTGTTCATCGCCGGCTTCGGCCCGGGATTGCTGGTGGGCGCGGCGCTGATGCTGTTCGTCTGGCTGTTCTGCAAGTACAAGGGCTGGGGCAAGGCCGATGGCGACGGCCGATTGCCCTTAGGCAAGGCCACCTTGCAAGCTGGCTGGGCGCTGCTGATGCCGGTGATCGTGCTCGGTGGCATCTACGGCGGCGTGTTCACTCCCACCGAAGCGTCGGCCGTGGCGGTGTTCTATTCGCTGATCGTCGGCATGCTGATCTACCGCGAAATCAGCATCAAGGACCTGTACATCGCGCTGCGCAAGTCGGTGCTCTCGAGCGCGGTGATCATGTTCGTGATCGCCAACGCGGGGCTGTTCGCCTACCTGATCACGCGCGCCGGCGTGCCCGAGGCGATCGGTCACTGGCTCGAACAGGTATTGCAAAGCCCGGCCTGGTTCCTGCTGGGTGTGAACGGCGCGCTGTTCGTGATCGGCATGTTCATCGAAACCAGCGCCGCGATCATCGTGCTCGCGCCGATCCTCGCGCCGGTGGCGATGCACTTCGGCATCGACCCCGTGCACTTCGGCATGATCATGGTCGTGAACCTGGCGTTGGGCATGATCACGCCGCCGTTCGGCGTCAATCTGTTCGCGGCCTGCGCCGTGGCGAAAATATCGCTCGACCAGATGATCGGCTACCTGGTCTGGTTCGTCGGCGTGATCCTGCTGTGCCTCATGATCATCACTTACGTGCCGGAACTGTCGCTGTTCCTGCGAGACATCGTCTATTCGAGGTAGCGGCTACAGGAAAGCGGGCAGCGGCCCAACCCAACGCCGGCGGCGCAAGGAGTAGATTCACGACTTGCCCCATTGCTGGAGAGCGCCTTGTCCGAAGCCACCCCCGTCGCCCCCCTGCTTCAGTTACCCCTTGCCGATCTGCACCTCGAACTCGGCGCGCGCATGGTGCCGTTCGCCGGCTATTCGATGCCGGTGCAATACCCAAGCGGCCTGGTCGCCGAACACCGCCACACCCGTACCGCGGCCGGCCTGTTCGACGTTTCGCACATGGGCCAGTTGCGGCTCGAAGGGGCCGATGCCGCGGCCGCGCTTGAAACCCTGATGCCGGTCGACGTGATCGACCTGGCGCCCGGCAAGCAGCGCTACGGGCTGCTGACCAATGATGACGGCGGCATCATCGACGACCTGATGTTCGTCAACCGGGGCGAATGCGACCTGTTCCTGATCGTCAATGGTGCCTGCAAGGCGGGCGACGTCGCCCACATCGAGGCGCGCATCGGCTCGCGCTGCGACGTGATTCCGCTGCCGCATCGCGCGTTGCTGGCGTTGCAGGGCCCGCAGGCGGCCGCCGTGCTCGAGCGCCTTGCACCTGGCGTCGGCCAGCTCGTGTTCATGACCGGCGCGGCATTCCAGATCGCTGGTTGCCATTGCTTCGTCACGCGCAGCGGCTACACCGGCGAAGACGGCTTCGAAATTTCCCTGCCGCAGGGCGAGGCCGAAACTCTCGCCCGTGCGCTGCTCGCTGAACCCGAAGTTGCTCCAGTCGGCCTCGGCGCACGCAACTCGTTGCGGCTCGAAGCCGGCCTGTGCCTGTACGGCAACGACATCGATGACACCACCACACCGGTCGAAGCGGGCCTGAACTGGTCACGCTCGGCAGTTCCGGTGCCTGCTTGCAACCGGCGAGCGCAAACGCCCGAAAAAGGGTCGGATTGGTCGCCCTGGAACGGATACCGGTGCGCGAACACGTCGAACTGCAGGTCGAAGGCGAGCCCGTCGGTGAAACCACCAGCGGCCTGCTCTCCCCCACCCTCGGCGAGCCGATTGCCATGGGCTACGTCAAGCCCGAGTTCGCGCAAGTTGGCACCGCCATCGACGCCATCGTGCGCGGCAAGACGGTGCCGATGCAGGTGCGCGCGATGCCGTTCGTTCCGACCCGTTACTGGCGCGGGCCGCAGTAACCTTTCTTGCTCCCACCCTGCCTACAAAGGAACAGACGCAATGCTCAAGTTCACCGAAAACCATGAATGGATCAAAGTCGAAGGCGAAAGCGCGACGGTCGGCATCACGCAACACGCGCAGGACGCCCTGGGCGACGTGGTGTTCGTCGACTTGCCCGAAGTCGGATCGAGCCACGCCAAGGGCGATACCGCGGGCGTGGTCGAATCGGTCAAGGCCGCGGCCGACATTTACATGCCCGCTTCGGGCGAAGTGACTGAAGTCAACGAAGCGCTGCGCGAGGACCCGGCGCTGGCCAACTCCGATCCGCTCGGCGCGGGCTGGTTCTTCAGACTCAAGCTCACCAAACCTGCCGAAATTGAAGCCCTGATGGACGAAACCAGCTACAGCGACTTCAGCGCCAAGGCCTGACACCTCCCGCTTGCTGCCGCTGTCCTGCTCTCCCGCCTTGTCCCCGTAGCCATGTCTCAATAGCCCTGCCCGCCGGATGAATTCCAACGACACCTCCCGCCCCGCCGCGTCACTTGCCGCGCTCGAAAACGACAGTGAATTTCTCGCCCGCCATATCGGCATCGACGCCGATGACGAAGCGAAGATGCTGGCCGTGGTCGGCGAGAAGTCACGCCGCGCGCTGATCGACTCGATCGTGCCGCGCTCGATCGCGCGAAAGTCGCAGATGTTGCTGCCCGCGCCGGCCACCGAAGCCGCCGCCCTGGCCGAACTGAAAGCGCTGTCGCTGAAAAACAAAGTATTCAAGACTTTCATCGGGCAGGGCTACCACAACGTGCGCACCCCCGGCGTGATCCTGCGCAACGTGCTCGAGAACCCGGCCTGGTACACCGCCTACACGCCGTATCAGGCCGAGATCAGCCAGGGCCGGCTCGAAGCGCTGCTGAATTTCCAGACGATGGTCTGCGACCTCACGGCGATGCCGATCGCCAACGCGTCGATGCTGGACGAGGCGACCGCCGCGGCCGAGGCGATGACGCTGGCCCGGCGCAGCGTCAAGAGCAAGAGCCAGGTGTTCATCGTGGCCGGCGACTGCCATCCGCAAACCATCGAGGTCATCCAGACCCGGGCCGAGCCGCTGGGCATCGAGGTGCGACTGGCCAATTCGGCCGACGAATGGAGCGAGGTGCTGGGCGAGGAACACTTCGCGGCGCTCGCGCAATATCCGTCCACCTCCGGGCGCATCGACGACCTGCGCGCGGACGTCCAGCGGGTCCAGGGCAAGCAGGCCGCGTTCATCGCCTCCGCCGATCTGCTCGCGCTTACCTTGCTCACGCCGCCCGGTGAATGGGGTGCCGACATCGTCGTCGGCAACTCGCAGCGGTTTGGCGTG
>JBDTRV010000391.1:0-3519 GCA_039931475.1 Burkholderiales bacterium
GATCCACGGACGACGGCGGTTGAACTCCTGCTCACCAAGCAGTGCGGATGCCTCACGGCCCAGGATTTGGTCGCGCGGCAGGCCGCACCACTGTTCGAAGGCCCGATTCACGAACTGGTAGCAGCCATCGGCGCCAAACACCGCGACGCTGCTCGGGATCGCCTCGGCGACGGAGCGCACGATCGCCGTCTGCCGCGCGGCTTCCGCCTTGGCCTCGACCGCTTCCGAGATGTCGCGCATCACGGACGAAAAGCGCGTGATGCGGCCCTGCCCGTCACGATGCGCGATCACAAGTTGGCTCACCGTCACCTCGCGCCGGTGCTCCAGATAGACGGTTGTCTCGCCGACCCAGACCTGCCCCGATCGGACCGCTGGCATGATGACTCGCTTGAACAGCCGGTTCACCTCGGGCGGATTGAAGTCGGAGAAGTGCAGCCGTGGCAAAGGCGTGTCGGGCGCAAGCCCGATCGCCTGCCGCATCGAAGGATTCAGGTAGCTGATTCGACCTTCGGGGTCGGCCTGCACCACGTAGTCGGTCGTGTTCTTGAAGATCGCCGCCAACTCGAGCAGCGCACGCTCGGCCGCAGCGCGTTCGGTGACATCGACGCCGATCGAGAAATAGCCGCGCACGTCGCCGTTGTCGGCCACGTCGGGCAGCAATTGCGAGTCGATCAGGTGCCGCGCGCCGCCGACCGTGTCCTCGAACTCGAACTGCTGCCGCTGGCCTGACAGGGCGGCATCGACGCGCCGCGCGATCAACGTTTCGTCGGGCCCTTGCATGAGCTCCGCGCGCGTGCGATCGACGATTTCGTCGCGATCTAGCCCCATGCTTTCAGCATGCACCTGGTTCACGAAGCGGTAGCGGCGTCGGCTGTCCACATACGCAATGCGCACCGGCACGTTGTCTGTAACGTGCCGTGTGAAACGCTCGTTGTCCGCCAAGCGTTGCTCGAGCTGCTTGCGTTCGGTGATGTCGCGACCGACCGAATGCAGCATCCGGTCTCCGTGTTCGTCCAACTGCAGGGTATTGGTCCACGACAGCCAGTGCCCGGTGCCGTCCGCGCTTTCCATGCGGTTCTCGCCGAACCGAGTTGTGCCGTCGGCCAGCACCGCGGCAATTCTTGCCCTGACCATGGGCCGATCCGACGCGGCGACGAAATCGAACAGGTTCCTACTGATCATTTGCTCGGGCGTGAGCCCGAAATGGCGCGCGTACGCCTGATTCATGTAGATCAGTTTCCCGTCAGGCTCGGCCAACGACACCAGCTCGGCCTGTTGCTCGATGAGGGCGCGGTACTTGGCCTCGCTTTTCACAAGCGCCGTCTCGTATTCGCTGCGCACCGACAGCGAATTCCTGATCAGATCGCGCCGCATCACAAGCGCCTGGGTCGCCATCACGGCGAGCGCCCGCAGCTTCTCGCGCTGGGCGTCGCTCAATCCGCGCGCCTGCCGATCGATCACGCACAGCGTGCCGACCCGTTCACCCTGCGGCAGCACCAGCGGCGCGCCGGCGTAGAAGCGGATGTCGGGGGAGCCGGTCACGAGCGGGTTGTCGGCAAAGCGCTGGTCGTGCGTCGCATCGGGCACTTCGAGCACGTCATCGGATTGAATGGCGTGCGCGCAGAACGCGATGGCGCGCGGCGTCTCGTTGACGCCGGGCAGGCCGAGATTGGCCTTGAACCACTGGCGCTCCGCGTCCACTAGGGTCAACAGCGCGATCGGCGCGTCGCAGACCTCGGAGGCCATGCGCACAATGCTGTCGAACAGCGGCTCGGGCGCGCTGTCCAGCACGACGAGCTCGCGCAATCGGGTCAGCCGCCCGGCTTCCGTGGCTGGGTAATTATCGGTGCCGGGGTGGACATCAGGATCTCGATAAGGCATCGAACAAAGGCGACAAACAGTTTGCGTTGGACTTGGGTGCAAGGCTGCCGGGGACGGAAACCATTGCGAGGCCTATCCGTGAATCCCGCGTGGACAAAAAATCCGGGGATCACGTGGCTTCAAGCTGCGTTCTACCATCTACTGAATCGACACGTGCATTCGAATGAGAGACAACCGCGATGAATAAGAACGTGGATGCAAACGCCGGCGCAGCGATCCGGCGGCCGAATTACCAACTGTCCGACAACCTCTGGGCCGATCGGGGCCAGGTATTCCTGACCGGCACGCAGGCCCTCGTGCGGCTTTTGCTGATGCAGCGCAAGCGTGACGAGAAACTGTGCCTGAACACACAGGGCTTTGTGAGCGGCTACCGTGGCTCGCCCTTGGGCATGCTCGATCTGGCGATCTGGAAGGCTGGCAAGAAGTTCACCGATGCGGGCATCAAGTTCATTCCGGCGATCAACGAAGAGCTCGGCGCGACGCAGGTGCTCGGCACGCAGCGGGTGGAGTCGGACCCGGAGCGCACGGTTGAAGGCGTGTTCTCGATGTGGTACGGCAAGGGGCCGGGAGTGGACCGCGCCGGCGATGCGCTCAAGCACGGCAATGCTTATGGGTCGTCGCCGCATGGCGGCGTGCTGGTGGTGGCGGGCGATGACCACGGTTGCGTGTCGTCATCGATGCCGCACCAGAGCGACCAGGTGATGCAAAGCTGGAGCATGCCGATCGTCTCGCCGGCGAGCGTGGCCGAATACCTCGAGTTCGGCCTGTACGGCTGGGCGCTGTCGCGCTATTCGGGCAACTGGGTGGGGATGACGGCGCTGTCGGAGATCGTTGAATCAGGGTCGACAGTGGACCTCGATCTGGTCCAGTCGCGCGTGGCGCAGTGGAAGGGCGATGAGGCCGTCAGGCAAGCCACGGGCCACATGCCGCCGGCCGATGGCCTGCACTATCGCTGGCCCGATCTGCCATCGTTGCGGCTCGAAACGCGGCTCGTCGACAAGCTCCAAGCAGTGAAGGCGTACAGCAATGTCAACAGCATCGACCGCGAAGTGATCGAGTCGCCACAGGCAACTGTGGGCATCGTCACTTGCGGCAAGGCGCACTACGACTTGATGGAAGTGCTCAGGCGGCTCGAGATCTCGCCCGAGATGCTGGCGCGCGCTGGCGTGCGGTTGTACAAGGTCGGCCTTTCGTATCCGATCGAGACGACACGCATCAAACAGTTCGTGCGGGGCCTGTCTGAAATCCTCGTGATCGAGGAGAAGGGCGCGGTGGTCGAAACGCAGTTGCGCGACCTGTTCTACAACGCGCCGGCGGGCGAGCGGCCGATCCTCGTCGGCAAGCTCGACGCAGAGGGCAGGCCGCTGGTTTCCGCCGTTGGCGAACTGCGCCCGTCGCGGCTGATCGAACTGGTCGCCGACTGGCTGGTGCGGCATTTCCCGGACAACGCGGTATTCAACGACCACCGGCGACACGTGCGCGACTTCACCCCGCCCGAGCTGCTCGCCAACGATGCCGACAGCGTCAAGCGCCTGCCGTACTTCTGCGCCGGCTGCCCGCACAACATCAGCACCAAAGTGCCAGAAGGCTCGACCGCGCGCGCCGGCATCGGCTGCCACTTCATGGCCAACTGGATGG
>JBDTRV010000392.1:0-3513 GCA_039931475.1 Burkholderiales bacterium
TTTCTGGAAATCGTCGTTCACGTTGCGTTGCTCTTCAAACCATGGGCCGAGCGGGTCCTGCGGGCCGCGCAGCACGATAAAGCGCAGCCGCTCGGTGTACGGGTTCGCGCCCGCCGTGCCTTTGGGGTATTTTGCGTCCCACAGATAGCAGACGGTCGCGGCCGGCAGATCCTTGCCCGACGTGGCGCGCGCCAGCCTGAGCGTGGTGCGCTCGAAAAGCGGCATCTGGTCCAGCGGTTGGTCGAACATCACACACACCTTGAGCGCCGAATCGTCGCCGGCCTTGGTCATGATGTCCGCCGTCGGCACGCCGGACACCAGCCGCCAGCGCCAGGCCAAAAGCCCCGGCGCCGCGCCGCGCCACGGATGCACCAAGGTGCCGTAGGCGTTGTCGGCGCTCAGCTTGAGCGCGGGGATGCCGCCGTCGTCGACGATCTCGAACCGGGTCGCGCCTTTGCTCACGCTGTCCGCGAAGCCTTCGAAATGCCACGGCGGCGCAGGCGCAGCTGCGCCAGGCGGGGCAAACGGTGAGAGTTGGGGCGCCGCCTGTGCGTGCGCCTGAGTGGACGCGAGCAGGAACGGCAACCCGCAAATGGCGGCCGCAATCGAAAAATCCGATAAAAAAATGCCGTTACCGCTCATTTAGGATAGGTTTATAGCTATGAATAATATAGCAAAAACGCTGATCGGACAAGCCATCCGCCGCCGGCACCGACCCTCAGTGTGGCGCCGGCATCCGCACCACCCGCCCCGGATTCATCAGGTTGCGCGGATCGAGCGCCTGCTTGATCGATCGCATCATCGCAAGCGCCACCGGAGCCTTGAAGTGTTCGAGCTTTTCCACCTTCATCGAGCCGACGCCATGCTCGGCCGAGATCGATCCGGCAAAGCGGCTGACCGATTCGTACACGATGTCGTTGACGCGAGCCTCGTGCTCCTTCATGAACGCCTTCGCGTCCTGCCCATCGGGCGCCTGCACGTTGTAGTGCAGGTTGCCGTCGCCCAGATGCCCGTAGACGACCAGACGTGCGCCGGCCAGCTCGCCCGTCAGCTCGGCATCGGTCTTCGCGCAGAACTCGGGGATCAGCGAGATCGGAATCGACACGTCGTGCTTGATGTTCAGCCCCTCTTGGGCCTGCGCCAGCGGAATGTGCTCGCGCACCTGCCACAGCGCTTGCGCCTGCGCGATGCTCTCGGCCACCACCGCGTCGCTGACGCAGCCTTTTTCGAGCGCGGCTTCGAGCAGCCGCTCGAACTGCCGGCGCGCGTGTTCGTCAGATTCATGGTCTGAGTTTTCGAGCAGCACGCACCAGGAGGCGTTTTCGTTCTCGTACAGCGGGATGCGCATGTCGGGGAAGTGCTTCGCGGTGAGCTGAAGCGCGAACCGGCCCATCACCTCAAAGCCGGTCAGGCCCGCGCCCAGGTACGCATGCGCAAGGCCCAGCAGCTTGACCGCGTCGTAAAGGGACGCTGCCGAGGCCCACGCCGTCAGACGCGCGGCCGGCAGGGGGTACAGCTTCATCGTCGCGGCAGTGATGACACCGAGCGTGCCTTCGCTGCCGATGAACAGATGGCGCAGGTCGTAGCCGGTGTTGTCCTTGCGCAGGCCGGCCAAGCCGTTCCAGACTTCGCCGCTGGCCGTGACCACTTCGAGGCCCAGGCAAAGTTCGCGCGTGTTGCCGTAGCGCACCACCTGCGTGCCGCCGGCGTTCGTGCCCAGGTTGCCGCCGATGGTGCAACTGCCTTCGGCCGCGAGGGACAGCGGAAACAGGAAGCCCGCTTTCTCGCAGGCATCCTGCAGGTTTTGCAGGATGCAGCCGGCTTCAACCGTCACCGTCAGGTTGGCGGGGTCGATCGCGCGCACCGCGTTCATGCGCGCCAGGCTGAGCACCAATTGCGTGCCGGTGTCGTCGGGGGTCGAGCCGTCGACCAACCCGGTGTTGCCGCCTTGCGGGACGATCGAGGTGCCGGCGGCGGCGCAGGCGGCCACCACTAGTGCCACTTCTTCGGTCGACGCCGGGCGCACCACTGCCAGTGCGGTGCCGCGGCGGTGGCCGCGCCAGTCCTGCTCCCAGGCGGTGAGGTCGGCCTTCGGGTCGTCGTGGGTCAGCACCTGTTCGGCGCCGACGATGCCGCGCAGCGTGTCGACCAACTCGGATGGGATGGCGGTTTGGGTCATTTCGTCGATCTCACTCATGCAGGTCAGGAGGCGGCGCCAGCGCGGGCATTGGCCAGCCGCAGTCGAACGTGCATGGCGCATGCCGCGAACAGCGCAACGCAAAGTGCGATTTCAATCATCGCGAGGTACGAACCGGGCGGCCGATCGCTCCATGCGCGCACCACGCCTTCGGTGAAATACAGCCAGACCAGAAGGCTCAGCCAGCGATACGTGTACATGCGGTTCTTGAGCAGCCCGGCAATCGGAATGCACAGCGGCAGGACCTTGAGCGCGAGCCAAGAGCCGCCGGGCCGAAGCGGCGCCAGCCAAAGCTCCCACGCCAGCCCGAGCGCGATCAGGCCGAGCAGGCTGGCAACGGCCAGCGTCCGCGTCCAGCCGACGGAAGCGTGCGCCGTCACGCGGGCGGGGAGACAGCCGGCGCCCGGCCGCTCCGAAGACGGTTGCTCACCCCCGCGCGGGGTGGGCGCCGAAGTCGGCGACCGGGGGCTGGAATACAAAGGCTGGCCATCATGCGGTGGCATCATACCGGCCATGCTCTGGCCCCACCGCAGGCTTGTCGCGCACATCGCCCGCCTGCGCCGCGAGTTGAACCGCTTTCCGCTCCTGACCTCCGCGCTCACTTTGGTGGAGCGGTTTCGGGAAGATCGGCTCGGCATCACCGCCGGCAGCCTGACCTTCACCACCGTGATGGCGCTGGTGCCGTTCTTCACCGTGGTGCTCGCGGTGTTCGCCGCGTTTCCGATGTTCGGTGAACTCGAGGGCGCGCTGCGCGAATGGCTGGCCGGCAGCCTGATCCCGGGCACCATCGCGATCCAGGTGCTCAACTACCTGACCCAATTCGCGAAGGCTTCGCGCCAGTTGGGGCTGGTCGGGCTGGCGGTGCTGTTCTTCACCGCGTTCGCGCTGGTGCTCACGATCGACAAGACGCTCAACAACATCTGGCGGGTGCGCCGCCGGCGTTCGCTGGGTAAGCGCCTGCTGATCTATTGGGCGGTGCTAACCTTTGGGCCGCTGTTTTTCGCGACCAGTGTGAGCATGACCTCGTATGCGCTGTCAGCCGCGCGCGGGGTGGTGAGCGAGTTGCCGGGCGGCGTGCAGTTTTTGTTCGACGCGCTCCAGTTCGGCATCCTGTTCTCCGGCCTGACGCTTCTTTATCGCACGGTGCCAAACACGCCCGTCAAATGGCGCCATGCGTTCGCGGGCGGGCTATTCGCGGCGGCGGTGTTCGCTGGCGCCAAGAAGCTGCTGGTCACGTATTTGTCGAACATTCCGACCTATTCGGTGATCTACGGCGCGTTCGCCACCGTGCCGATCCTGCTGCTGTGGATTTACGT
>JBDTRV010000393.1:0-3501 GCA_039931475.1 Burkholderiales bacterium
CGCCAAGCCCCATATCGCGGCGCTTGCTGCCGACGGTGGCGCGCAGCACCCAAGATCGGGCGCCCTTGTCGCTGACGTGCATGTAGAGGCCCGCAACGCCGCCGACTGCCCACATGCCCGGCGCTTTCAATCGCCCAATCTCAAGGGCCGACAGTTCTTTTGCCTTAAGCACTTATTTTCTCCGCCATACTCAGAACTCCATCAATGTTCCCATCAATGATAAGTGAGATTAAACGGGATTACAAGGGATTTACGTGCGTATCTATCCAGTATGCGTTTCGTTCTAAATCAACGACTTAGCGACATTCTGAGACTTCGTGATGCCATGGAATCGCGGACTCCGCTTCCGCCAGTATGCCGACCGAAAGCCGCCCCATCCGGGCGGCTTTTTCATTGGTGCCACGCGCCCTGACGTCAGCGACCCAAGCCCCTCCCTTTGCGCGCGGACCTCGCCGGTGCAGCATCGACTCGAGTGGGGAATACCCCATTGCATGTTGTCGCCCGGCTGTCAACACTGACTGCACAGGTATTTGTTCCAAACAATTGATCCAAGGAGACTCGCATGACGGATTCGACCCAAACCACCCCCGCCCCGATCGACACGGCCAAACCGGCCCGCCGCCGCTTTCTGGGCGCGGCCGCCACCGGCGCGGCTGGCGTGGCCGCCATGGCCGCACCGATGATCTCGGTCGCGCAGTCGCCCGTGGTCATGAAGATGCAGGGCGCCTGGGGCGCCAAGGACATCTTCAACGAGATGGCCGAGGAATACGTCAAGCGCGTCAACGAGATGTCCGAGGGCCGCCTGCGCATCGACTATCTGGTCGGCGGCGCGGTGGTGAAGCCGTTCGAGCTGATGGACGCGGTGAGCAAGGGTGTGCTGGACGCCGGCCATCAGGTGCCGGCCTACTGGTATGGCAAGAGCAAAGTGGCATCGCTGTTCGGCTCGGGCCCGATCACCGGCTGCGACGCGCCGCAGACATTGGCCTGGATTTACCGAGGCGGCGGCCTTGAGATGTACCACGAACTGCTCAAGAAGCTGAACCTCAACGTGGTCGGCTACTTCGCGATGCCAATGCCGACCCAGCCGCTCGGCTGGTTCAAGACGCCGATAACGAATGCCGACGAACTGAAGGGGCTCAAGTACCGCACCGTGGGTCTCGCGGCGGACCTGATGCAGGAGATGGGCCTCAAGGTCACGCAGCTCCCGGGCGGCGAAATCGTGCCGGCGATGGACCGCGGCGTGATCGAGGCGTTCGAGTACAACAACCCGACGTCCGACCGGCGCTTCGGCGCGCAGGACGTCGCCAAGGTCTACATGATGGGCAGCTTCCACCAGGCGATGGAGTTCTTCGAGATCATCTTCAACAAGCGCAAGCACGACGCGCTGCCGAAAGACCTGCAGGCGATCCTGCGATATTCGGCCGAGGCGGCGTCGCAGTCCAACTGGTGGACCGCGATGGACAACTACTCGAAGGACCTCGACGCGCTGATCACCACCGACAAGGTCGACGTCAAGCGCACGCCCAAGTCGGTGTTCGAGGCGCAGCTGAAGGCGTGGGACGTTGTGAGCAAGAAGCTGTCGGACGAAGATCCGATGTTCAGGAAAGTCGTCGAAAGCCAATTGGCATGGTCCAAGCGGGTTGCCAAGTACATGTTCCTGAACGAAGCCGACTTCCGGCTCGGCTATGAGCATATGCACGGAAAAATTCCTGGCATGTCTTGAAGTCACCCAAACGGGCGCCATGCGTCGTTGCATAGTGCTGCCATGTGGCCTCCTTGCGTTTGGCCTGGCACCCGTTTGAGCAACTTCGGGTCGCTTCTCATTCGACCGCACAAAAGCAAGGAGCCGGGACGATGCGCGCAATCATTCGCATGATCGACTTGTTGAACAAGTCGGTCGGCCATGCGTTCGCCTGGTGCATCGTGATCCTCACGCTTGGCGTCAGCTATGAGGTGTTCGTGCGCTACGTGCTGCGCGACCCCACGAGCTGGGCGTTCGACTTCAGCTACATCCTGTACGGCGCGCTGTTTTTGATGGCGGGCGCCTACACGCTGTCGCGCGGCGGCCATGTGCGCGCCGACGTGTTCTCACGGCGCTGGCCTCCGCGGGTGCAGGCTAGCCTTGAGATTTTCCTGTACTTCATCTTCTTTTTTCCCGGCGTGCTGGCGCTGGTGTTTGCCGGCTGGGGCTATGCGCACGAATCGTTCGCGATTCGGGAAGTCAGCGTCAACAGCCCGGTCGGCATTCCGATCTGGCCCCTGAAGATGCTGATCCCGGCCGCCGGCGTGCTGCTGACATTGCAAGGCATCGCCGAAGTGCTGCGCTGCGTGCTGTGCGTGAAGGAAGGCGAGTGGCCGCCGCGCATGCATGACGTGGAAGAGCTCGAGCAACTGATGCAGGCGCATCCTTCCGGCCCCGATGCCGGCGTGCGTGGGGGCCGTTCATGACGAACCCGCAGCTCGCCCTGCTGATGCTCGGGCTGTTCATCTTCATCATCCTGCTCGGCTTTCCGATCGCCTTCACGTTGATGGCGATGGGTATCGGCTTCGGCTTTTACGCCTACTACTCGGCGGGTCAGCCGTTCTTCGACAACGTGGTGTTCTATCTGTTCACGCAGAACACCTTCAGCGTGATGAACAGCGACATCCTGGTGGCGATTCCGCTGTTTCTGTTCATGGGCTACATGATCGAGCGATCGAACATCCTCGACAAGCTGTTCATGTCCCTGCAGGTCGCGTTTCGCCGTGTGCCGGGCGCCATGGCGATCGCGGCGCTCGTAACCTGCGCACTGTTCGCAACCGCCACCGGCATCGTCGGTGCCGTGGTCACCTTGATGGGCCTGCTCGCGTTCCCGGCGATGCTCAAGGCCGGGTACGACCAGCGGATTTCATCCGGCGTGATCTGCGCCGGCGGCACCCTGGGCATTCTGATTCCACCTTCGATCATGCTGATCGTCTATGGCGCGACCGCCGGCGTGTCGGTGGTCAAGCTCTACGCGGCGGCGCTGATCCCGGGTTTTCTGCTGGCTGGCCTATACATGGGTTATGTGATCACCGTCGCGATCACCTCACCGAACAAGATGCCCAAGCTGCCGCGCGAGCAGGCCGACCTTAGTTTCATCGAAGTCGTGTTGCTGTTGCTCAAGGCGTTCCTGCCGCTTGCGATACTGATCATGTCGGTGCTCGGCGCGATTTTGTTCGGCCTGGCAACGCCTAGCGAAGCGGCCGCGATCGGTGCGTTGGGCTCGGTCATTCTCGCGTTCGCCTACCGCGCAATGTCGTGGGGCAAGCTGCGCGAGGCGGTGTATCTGACGGCGCGCACTTCGGCCATGGTCTGCTACCTGTTCGTCGGCTCGTGGACGTTCTCATCGATATTCAGCTACCTGGGCGGCGAAAGCGTGATCAAGGACTTCGTGCTTGGGCTCGACCTGAACACCGTGACCTTCCTGCTGCTGACGCAGCTGATCATCTTCGTGCTCGGCTGGCCGCTCGAATGGAGCG
>JBDTRV010000394.1:0-3489 GCA_039931475.1 Burkholderiales bacterium
TCATCGTGAACCACACCAGAATCGCGAACACGATGGCCTGGACGAACAGGGTTGCGTTGATGCTCACGGCAACACCCTTTCAGACAGTTGATGGACTTGGCGGGCGGGGTTGCGCGTTCAGGTGACGACGAACGGGTTGGCGAACGCGAACATCATCGCAATACCGACACCGATCAGGAATGCCGCGTCGATCAGGCCGGCCAAAAGGAACATCTTTGTCTGCAGCTCGTTCATCAACTCGGGTTGACGCGCGGCGGATTCAAGATATTTGCTACCCATGATGCCGATGCCGATGCAGGCGCCAACGGCACCCAGACCAATGATGAGACCCGCGGCGAGTGCGACAAAGCCCAGTGTTTGTTCCATTTTTGTGTGCTCCAGTGATGAAAGAGAAAGGTTAAAAAAGAGACTTCAGGGAAGGGTTCGCACGCTTTTAATGCGAGTCGTGGGCCTGGCCCACGTACACCAGTGCAAGCATCATGAAAATGAAGGCTTGCAGCGTGATGATCAGGATGTGAAAGATGGCCCAGACGGTACCGGCAAGAATGTGGCCGATCGGCAGCAAGATGCCTGACATCGAGGTGGCCGCGGCCGCACCCATCAGCGCGATCAGCATGAAAACCAGTTCGCCAGCATACATGTTGCCGAACAGTCGCATGGCGTGCGAGACGGTCTTCGCGATGAACTCGATGATCTGGAAGATGAAGTTGAACGGCCACAGCACCGGGTGTTTGCCGAACGGCGCGGTGACCATCTCGTGCAGCCAGCCGCCCATGCCCTTGATCTTGATGTTGTAGGCCAGGCAGACGAGCAGCACTGAAATCGAAAGGCCCAAGGTGGTCGAGAGATCGGCCGTCGGCACCACGCGCAGATAGGCGTGATGCGGGTCGGCGCCAGCAATGCTGTAGACGCCGCCCCAAATCCAGGGCAGCAGATCGACCGGCAACAAGTCCATCGCGTTCATCAGAAAAATCCAGACGAACACCGTGAGCGCGAGCGGCGCCACCAGCTTGCGGCTGTTCGAGTTGTGGATGATGCCCTTGGCCTGCGTGTCGACCATTTCCACCAGGAACTCGACCGCCGCCTGAAACCGCCCCGGCGGGCCGGAAGTGGCGGACTTGGCCGCGCGCCAGAGCAGCCAGCAGCCGATCACGCCGGTCAGCACCGAATAGATGATCGAGTCGTAGTTCACGACCGAAAAATCCACCACCCCGTCCATCGGCTTGTTCTGCCAATGCGTCAAGTGGTGGCGGATGTATTCGCCGGCGGTTGGTCCGTTTTCTGCAGCCATAGTTTGCCTTCGCCTTGCGTCCTATTCCTTCGCCCTGACCTGGAAGTGCTTTTTGAACAGCATCACCAGCCAGTACACCTTCATCGTTGCGACCAAACCCACCAGCATCGCTGGCCAACTCAAGTTCTCGACCAACCTGGGCGCCGCGAACAGCATCGCGACCGTCAAGCCGATCTTGACCATCTCCCACAAAAAAAACCCCGCCACCGCCGCGCCCGCATTGGCTGACGAGACCCGGCTCATCAAACCTCGCGCGAACAACGCGGTGGGCAACACCACCGCTGCTGCACCATATGCGCACGACCAGAAGACAGAGAGCCGACCCGTCAGGGCGAAGGCGGCACATGCCACCAGCACCCCCATGATGATCTGGGCCCCGATCACCCGCCAGGGGGATACCGGCGGATTCTTCTCGCGCAGCCAGCGCGCCTCCTCGGCGGTCAGCGGCTTGAATTCAGGCTCGTCTGCTTGATCTTGCGGAACTGGCGCGATTGTCTTCATCAGAAATTACGCACAAGTTACACGCCTGAACCATCAGCAAACCGCGCGATTATAAAGACACGCCATCAGCGCCAACTGCTGCCTTGACATCTTCGTTGGATGTTCCCGCAGGCCAGCGCCCCCTTTCGATGCACGGATGACAATCGGGTTCGCCTTCCGATCAATCGCCTGGAGTCCGTCATGCAAGAGTTGTCAATGTTCCTTCATCTGGCCGGCGCCGTCGTCTGGGTCGGTGGCATGGCGTTCGTGCTGCTGGCGCTCAGGCCGGTCGCCATCGCGCAGATGCCGCCGCCGGCGCGCATACCGTTGCTCACCGCAGTGCTACGGCGCTTCTTCGTGCTGGTCTGGATCAGCATCGCGTTGCTGGCCGCAACCGGCGCCTACATGATCGCGACGGTCGGGATGAAGAACGCTCCTGTTGGCGTGCACGCGATGCTCGCGATCGGCCTGCTGATGATCGCTATCTTTGGCTACATCTGGCTCACCTCCTTCCGGCGTTTGCAGACAGCGGCCGCGGCAAAGGACTGGCCCGAGGCGGGCCGGCAACTCGCGCGCATCCATCCCTTGGTCGTGACCAACTTCCTACTCGGCTGGTTGGCGATCGCGGCTGTGGTGCTGATGCATTGAAGGATTTTTTGATGTTTTTTGGCCTTCACCGATTGTCCATCATCACTATTGCGCTCTATTTTTTATAGCGACAACGCGCCCGACGAGTTTGCGAAAGCGCCGCGAAAATCAACTCATGAGCACCGACCCAATCCCACCCACCCCGCCCGAAGGCTCGCCCAAGGATTCGCTGATCGACTACCCCTCGGCCTTCCCGATCAAGGTCATGGGCGAACGCGCCGACGGCTTCGTTCACGCGATCACCAGCATCGCGCGTCAGTTCGATCCGGCGTTCGACGCGAGCACGATCGAGTTGCGCGAAAGTTCGGGCGGCAAGTACATAGGCGTCACGATCACCGTCACCGCGACCTCGCGCGAACAGCTCGACGAGTTGTATCGGACGCTGTCAACGCATCCGATGGTGAAGGTGGTGTTGTGACGTGGCCGCGTCACTCATGAGCCAACAGGTCCGGCACCTCGGCCGTGCCGACTACGTTGCCACTTTCGACGCGATGCGCGCCTTCACCGCGGAACGCACGAGCGGCACGCCGGACGAGCTCTGGATTTGCGAGCATCCCCCGGTTTTCACGCTCGGTCTGGCCGGCCGCCACGAGCACCTGCTGGACCCGCGCGACATCCCCATCGTGCAGACCGACCGGGGCGGCCAGGTGACTTATCACGGGCCGGGGCAGGTCGTGGCGTATCCGCTGATCGACCTCAAGCGCGCGGGCTACTACGTCAAGGAGTACGTGCACCGGATCGAGGAAGCGGTGCTCCGCACCTTGCTGCACTTCGGCGTGACGGGGCATCGCGTGGTCGGCGCGCCGGGCATTTACGTGCGGCTGGCCGATCCGTTCTCGCACGCGATGTTGACCCCGCCCGTTGACGCCGCGGACCGCTTCGAAGGTCTCGGAAAAATCGCCGCCCTCGGCATCAAGATCAGCCGCCATTGCACCTACCACGGTGTCGCGCTGAATGTCTCGATGGACCTGGAGCCCTTCTCGCGCATCAACCCGTGCGGCTATGCGGGGCTGAAAACGGTCGATCTTTCTACAATGGGCGTTTCAGCCACCTGGGACGAAGTGGCGGCG
>JBDTRV010000395.1:0-3485 GCA_039931475.1 Burkholderiales bacterium
ACTCCGCATTGAGCGCGCCGGCAACCGCAACCACTTATCGTTTCGAGCGCCTGCCGCTCGAGCAGATCGACTCGGCGGCGCAGGCGTCGCTCGAAGCGATGGCGGCCGAGGCGCTCGCGAAAGTCGGGCTGCGCCAGGTCGGGGCCGACGCGCGGCTCGCGGTGCAGGTCGCGGCACAAGTCACGCGTTTGGACGCAGGGCCTTGGGCAAGTCCCTGGGGCGCGCCCGGGCCGGGCTGGCATGTTGGCATCGGTTTCGGCGGCGGCTACGCTGGAAGCGGCGGCGGATGGGCGGCCTGGCCGGGTTTTGGCCTCGGCTACTACGACTATCTGCCGCCACCGCCGCGCTATTGGCGCGAAGTCAGCATCGTCATGCGCGATGCCGCGACGGGCAAGGTTGCCTATCAGACCCGCGCGCAAAGCGATAGCGGCTGGTGGGACAGCAATGTGGTGTTGCCTGTGATGTTCGAGGCCGCCGTGCAGGGTTTCCCGCAGCCGCCTCCGGGCGTGCGCATGGTTCGTATCGGCGTGGAGCCCAAGGTGCGTTGACCTCGCGAAGGTCCGTGCGGCTGCCCGCTCAAGGCCGGTTTGCGTTAAGGTCAAAAACCTTGGCGCGCCGGGCCATTCTGCTCAAGCGCCGTTTGGAGGAGCACTCATGAAGCACCCATACCGACAGTTGATTGGCGGTATCACCCTCGCGCTTTTCGTGGCCGGAGCCAGCGCACAGAAGGGGCCCGAAACCAGTGGCGCGGCGGCCAGCGCGGCCGAGGCAGCGCAGGCGACCCAAGCCGCTGCTGCCAGCGCCGCCAAGCCGAACGTGGTCGTGCTTGCCACCGGCGGCACGATTGCCGGCGCGGGCGCGTCGGCCGCCAGCAGCGCGACCTACACGGCGGCCAAGGTGCCGGTCGAAAAGCTGTTGGCCGGCCTGCCGGAGCTGGCCGATGTCGCCAACGTCAAAGGCGAGCAGGTATTCCAGATCGCGTCGGAGAGCATGACCAACCAGCATCTGATGACGTTGGGCAAGCGGATTTCCGCTCTGGTCAAGCAGGCCGACGTGGACGGCATCGTCGTCACACATGGCACCGACACGCTGGAGGAAACCGCGTACTTCCTGAGCCTCGTGATTCACACCGAAAAGCCGATCGTCGTGGTCGGCTCGATGCGACCGGGCACCGCGCTGTCGGCCGATGGCGCGTTGAACCTGCTCGATGCGGTGACAGTGGCCGGATCGAAAGACGCGCGCGGCAAAGGCGTGCTGGTGACGATGAGCGACGAAATCCAGAGCGGGCGCGACGTGAGCAAGACGGTCAACATCAAGACCCACGCCTTTCTGAGCCAATGGGGGCCGCTGGGCATGATCGTGGAGGGCAAGAACTACTGGTTCCGCGCGCCGGTCAAGCGGCACACGATGCAGTCGGAGTTCAACATCGACGAGATGACCGACCTGGCGCCGGTCGAGATCGTCTACGCCTACCAGAACGTTCCGACCACCGCCTATGAAGCCGTCGGCAAGACCGGCATCAAGGCGCTGGTGCATGGCGGCACCGGGAACGGTTCGGTCGCTGCGCAACTGGTGCCGGTACTGCAGGGCTTGCGCGGCCAGGGCGTGCAGATCATCCGCTCGTCCCGCGTGTGGAACGGCTTCGTGCTGCGCAACGCCGAGCAGCCTGACGACAAGTACGACTGGGTGGTCGCGCATGACCTGAAACCGCAGAAGGCGCGCATCCTGGCCGCAGTGGCGCTGACGAAGAATCTGGACAGCAAGGAGTTGCAGCGCGTGTTCTGGGAGTATTGAAGCGCGCGTCCAAACGGGGCGCCGGGTTCATGGCGCCCGATTGCACGCCCGCGGAATGGACTTCCGGGCGCAAGCTCTGTTTGAAGGCCTGACCTTGGTTCATGGCCCCTCGGCTTTAGCTCCCCCTCGCGCCGGGGCCGCGCTGCTTGTGGCGCGGCGGAGCCGGGGTGAAGCGGCCAATGCCCGATTCGGCCGTGCGCTGCGACCGGTGCCGTCAAATCACGCCGTCGAACATCATCACGTCCACTTCGTCGCCGGCGGCGACGTTGCCTTGCGCGTGATGCAGCACGATCAACCCGTTGGCGCGCACCATCGAGCTGAGCACGCCAGAGCCTTGGTTGCCGGCGGCGCGAACCGACAAGGCGCCGTCAGCGGCGCGTTCGACCCGGCCGCGCTGGTATTCGGTGCGGCCCGGCTTCTTGCGCAAGGCGGCTGAACCGCGGGCACGCAACAGCGGCGGCGCGGGGTGCGTGCAACCCATCATCGCCAGCAGCGCGGGCCGAACGAACGCGAGGAACGTGACCATCACCGCGACCGGGTTGCCAGGCAGGCCGAACAGCACCGCCGATCCGTTATTACTATTGTTTTCATAGCTTGAAACGTCCTTCCCACTTGTGGTGAAGGCTGTTTTCGCGCTTGAAATTCGCCCCACGGCCATCGGGCGGCCCGGCCGCATCGCGATCCGCCAGAACACCACGTCGCCCAGCTTCTTCATGATCGCGCGTGTATGGTCAGCCTCGCCGACGCTCACACCGCCGCTGGTGATCACTGCGTCGGCTTCGGCGGCGGCCTGCAGGAAAGCAGCTTCGAGCGCGGCCGGCTCGTCGCGCACGACGCCCATGTCGATCACCTCGATCCCGAGCCGCGTGAGCAGCCCGAACACGACGAACCGGTTGCTGTCGTAGACCGCGCCTTCGCGCGGCGGCTCGCCGAGGGACAGGATTTCGTCGCCGGTCGAAAAATACGCGACCTTGAGCCGCCGCACTACCGGAACGGTGGCGATGCCCAGGCTTGCAACCAATCCCAGCGCGGCCGGCATGAGCCACTCGCCTTTGGCCAGCGCCGGCTCGCCAGCCTTCAGGTCTTCGCCCGCAAAGCGCCGGTTGTCGCCCGCGCGCAGCAGCTTCGGCGGCACGGTCACCTTGTTGCCTTCGACCGTCACGATTTCTTGCGGCGCGACAGTATCGAGGCCCGGCGGCATTACCGCGCCGGTCATGATCTTCAAGCACTGGCCGGGGCCGACCGTGCCCTGCCAGGCTTTGCCCGCCAATGCGGTGCCAGCGATCTCGAAGGTGGTCGGGGCGTCGGGCCTCAGGTGTGCGGCCGCGAACGCAAAGCCGTCCATCGCCGAATTGTCGTGCGGGGGCACGTCGATCGGGCAGATCAGGTCTTGCGCGAGCACCCGGCCGAGCGCATCGAATAGCGCTACGGTTTCCGTGCCATGCACCGGCTCTACCAGTTGCCCAATGAAGGCGGTCGCGGCGTCGACGGAAAGCGCCTGCGGATCGTAGCCTTGCAACTGCGCGGCGATCTGATCGAGCGTTTTCATTGGCAGACAGCGGTCGTGGCCAGTTGGCGCGGCCTCATGCCGGGCGGGGGGAGGGCGGGCGTGACGCTTCGAGGTCGTGTAGCTCGGCCAGCGTGTTCGCGTTCAGGAACGCGCGCGGATCGTCCTCGGGCCGGTCGAACGG
>JBDTRV010000396.1:0-3485 GCA_039931475.1 Burkholderiales bacterium
CTCGGTGGTGCTGATGCTCGAGGCCGAAGGTGCTGGCGCCGCGCCCTCCGCTCCGGCCGCAGCGCCCGCCCCGGCGGCCGCGGCACCGGCGGCCGCCGCAACGCCAGCGCCCGCGCCGGCCGCGGCGCCTGCCAGCGGTGGTGGCCCGATCGAAGTACACGTGCCCGACATTGGCGACTTCACCGATGTCGCGGTGATCGAGGTGTTCGTGAAACCCGGCGATGCGATCAAGGTCGAGCAGTCGCTGATCACGGTGGAATCGGACAAGGCATCGATGGAGATTCCGTCGAGCCATGCCGGCGTGCTCAAGGAACTCAAGGCCAAGGTTGGCGACAAGATCAACAAGGGCGATCTGCTGGCGATCCTCGAAGGTTCGGCCGGTGGCGCCGCAGCGCCTGCGCCCGCCGCAGCCGCACCCGCTGCCCCCGCAGCACAAAATACGGCTTCCGCGCCCGCTGCAGCTGCAGCTGCAGCTGCATCTTCCGCTGCAAAAAGTGAAGTGCCGGCGCATGACCCATCGGCAACGAAAGCTGGGTTGCCACACGCCTCACCGTCGGTGCGAAAGTACGCCCGCGAACTGGGCGTGCCGCTCGATGAGGTCAAGGGTTCGGGCCCCAAGGGCCGAATCACGCAGGAAGACGTTCAGAGCTTCACCCGGTCGGTCATGTCCGGCGCCACGCAAACCAAGGCGGGCTCCGGCAAGGCGTCGGCAGGCGGCGGCGGCGAGGGTCTGGGCCTGCTGGCCTGGCCGAAAGTCGACTTCACCAAGTTCGGCGAAGTCGAGCGCAAGGATTTGGGCCGGATCAAGAAGATCAGCGGCGCGAACCTGCACCGCAACTGGGTCATCATCCCGCACGTCACCAACCACGACGATTGCGACATCACCGACCTCGAGGCGTTCCGTGTTTCGACCAACAAGGAAAACGAGAAATCGGGCGTCAAGCTGACGATGCTCGCGTTCATGATCAAGGCGGCGGTCTCGGCGCTCAAGAAGTTTCCGGAGTTCAACAGCTCGCTCGATGGCGATCAACTGGTGCTCAAGAAATACTTCCACATCGGCTTCGCGGCCGATACGCCAAACGGCCTCATGGTGCCGGTCATCAAGGACGCCGACAAGAAGGGCGTCATGCAGATCTCGCAGGAGATGGGCGAGCTGGCCAAGAAAGCGCGCGACGGGAAGCTCGGCCCGGCCGAGATGAGCGGCGGGTGCTTTTCGATCTCGTCGCTCGGCGGCATTGGCGGGCGTTATTTCACGCCGATCATCAATGCGCCCGAAGTGTCGATCATGGGCGTGTGCAAGTCGACTACCGAGCCGCGCTGGGATGGCAAGCAGTTCGTGCCGCGCCTGATCCTGCCGCTGTCGCTGAGCTGGGACCATCGCGTGATCGACGGCGCGGCGGCGGCGCGCTTCAACGGCTATTTCGGGCAGATGCTCACCGACTTCCGTCGGGTGATGCTGTAGCCGGCGCTACCAGAACGCGGCAGCCACGCTCCCACACAGGGGCTGGCGCGCTCGAGCTGCATGGCGAGGCCGATTGGCCGGACCGCCCTTCCATGGAGCTGGTCCGACGATCTGGCCGTGGATCCCGACACTGCGGCGGCCCCGTTCGGGGCTAACCCGAGAGCACTACGAAAAGCATAGCTAAAGAGACAGGCCGGACGCGCGCAAGCCGCCCAAATAAGGAGAGATAAATGGCAGTTATCGAAGTCAAAGTTCCCGACATTGGCGATTTCGACGAAGTCGCGGTGATCGAGTTGCTGGTCAACCCCGGCGACACGATCAAGGCCGAGCAGAGCCTCATCACGGTCGAATCGGACAAGGCGTCGATGGAAATTCCGTCGAGCCATGCCGGAGTCGTCAAGGAGCTGAAGGTCAAGATCGGCGACAAGGTGGCCGAGGGGACAGTAGTGTGCACGGTCGAGGCTGAAGGGGCGGGCGCAGGTGCGGCGGCCGCCGCGGCGCCAGCGGCGGCACCAGTCGCGCCAGCCGCTTCCACAGCGCCGACCAAAGGCATGTCGGAGGCGCCGGCACCAGCCCCGGTCGCGACCGGCCCCGTGCCAACCGCCGCCAGCTTCGCTGGCAAGGTGGACATGGAGTGCGACGTGCTCGTGCTCGGCGCTGGTCCCGGCGGCTATTCGGCGGCGTTTCGCGCGGCCGATCTGGGCCTCAAGGTCGTGCTGGTCGAGCGCTACGCGACTCTTGGCGGCGTCTGTCTGAACGTGGGCTGCATCCCGTCGAAAGCGCTGCTGCACGTGGCGGCGGTAATGGACGAGGTGTCGCACTTCGAGAGTCTAGGCGTGAGTTTCGGCAAGCCGAAGGTGGATGTCGACAAGCTGCGCGGCCACAAGGACAAGGTGGTTGGCAAGCTGACCGGCGGCCTGGCCGCGATGGCCAAAATGCGCAAGGTGACGACGGTGCGCGGCTTCGGCAAGTTCGTCGGCGCGAACCACCTCGAGGTCGAGCAAACTTCCGGCACCGGATGGGACATGACCGGCGAGAAGGCGGTGGTCGGCTTCAAGGCCTGCATCATCGCGGCCGGCTCGCAAGCGGTGCAGCTTCCGTTCATGCCGAACGACGATCCTAGAGTGGTCGACAGCACCGGCGCGCTGGACATGAAGGGCGTCCCAAAACGGATGCTGATTCTGGGTGGCGGCATCATCGGCCTGGAAATGGGCACTGTTTACAGCTCGCTCGGCGCGCGGCTGGATGTGGTCGAAATGCTCGATGGTCTGATGCAGGGCGCGGACCGCGATCTGGTCAAGGTCTGGCAAAAAATGAATGCGCCGCGCTTCGACAACATCATGCTCAAGACCAAAACTGTCGGCGCGAAGGCGACCAAGACCGGCATCGAAGTTTCGTTCGAGGGCGAAGGCGCTCCCAAACCGCAGACCTACGATCTGGTGCTGCAGGCCGTGGGCCGCAGCCCGAATGGCAACAAGATCGGCGCCGACAAGGCGGGTGTGCAGGTGACCGACCGCGGCTTCATCCCGGTCAACATCCAGATGCGCACCAACGTGCCGAACATCTTCGCGATCGGGGACGTGATCGGCCAGCCGATGCTCGCGCACAAGGCGGTGCACGAAGCGCACGTGGCGGCCGAAGTGATCGCCGGCGAACTGCAGGGGAACAAGGAGCTGGCGTCCGCCGCATTCAATGCCCGCGTGATCCCGAGCGTTGCCTACACCGACCCCGAAGTGGCATGGGTCGGATTGACCGAAGACCAGGCGAAGGCGCAAGGCATCAAGGTCAAGAAAGGGCTGTTCCCGTGGACCGCTTCGGGCCGCGCGATCGCCAACGGCCGCGATGAAGGTTTCACCAAGCTGTTGTTCGACGACGGCCCCGACGCGCATGGCCACGGCAAGATTTTGGGCGGCGGCATCGTCGGCACCCATGCGGGCGACATGATTGGGGAAGTGGCGCTCGCGATCGAGATGGGCGCGGACGCGGTCGACATCGGCAAGACGATCCACCCGCATCCGACGCT
>JBDTRV010000397.1:0-3482 GCA_039931475.1 Burkholderiales bacterium
TCATCGTCTGGTGCAAATCGCGCGCCGTGAACGCGCCGTAGTGGTAGAGCACCGCTACCAGCGGCTTGGCGAACAACAGCAGCGCCACCGCGCACGGCAACGCGAACAGAACGACCAGACGCAGGCCCCAGTCGAGCATCGCGGAGTAGCGCTCCGCGTCGCCCCTGGCGCGCGCTGCCGACAGTTGCGGCATGAGCACGACGCCTAAAGCGACGCCGAGCATGCCCGTTGGAAACTCCATCAACCGGTCCGCATAGTTGAGCCAGGTCACGCTGCCTGCCGTGAGGTGCGATGCGATCTGGGTATTGATCAGTAGCGACAACTGCGCAACGCTCACGCCGAGCAGTGCCGGCCCCATCAGGCGCGCGATCCGGCGGGTGGAGGGATCGGCCCAGGCTTCGCGAATGCGCGACCAGGTGATGCCGATGCGCGGCAGCAAGCCGAGGCGCGAAAGGGCTGGAATTTGCGCCCCCAATTGCAGCAGTCCGCCGAGCATCACGCCGCCGGCGAGCGCGAAGATCGGCTCGATGCCGCGCACCTTGAACCACGGTGCGAGCCACCACGCGGCCGCGATCATTGCGATGTTGAGCAGCACCGGAGTGGCGGCCGGTACAGCGAACCGGCGCCAAGTGTTCAAAATGCCCGACGCGAACGCCACCAGCGACATAAAGCCGATATAGGGAAACATGAAGCGCGTCATGACGACGGCCGCATCGAAGCCGCGCGGATGCTGCTCCAGCCCGCTGGCCAGCACAAACACTAAGAGCGGCGCCGCGAGCACGCCGAGCGCGCAGGTGACCAACAGCGCCCACAGGAGCAGCGTGGCGACCCGGTCGATCAAAAGATGGGTGGCTTCGTCGCCGTCATTCGTGCGCACCGACGCGAGCACCGGCACGAACGCCTGGCTGAACGCGCCTTCACCGAACAGCCGGCGAAATAGGTTCGGAATGCGAAACGCGACGTTGAATGCGTCGGTCATCGCGCTGGCGCCGAAGGTCGATGCGATCAACAGTTCCCGCACCAACCCAGTCACGCGCGACGCAAAGGTGAAAAGCGAGACGGTGGAGGCGGACTTCAGAAGCGACACGCGGCGAGTTTAGCCGCGCGCCGCCCTGCTTCGGACGGCGAAATGCGTCAATAGTGCCGCCGCTGATAGAATGGAGGGCTTTGCTGGCAACATCCTCAAACCCTTGTAAGGAATCATTGAAACATGGCATCCACCAAGCCAAAAAAGAAAAACCCGCGCCTTGCGTCGGGCCGCAAACGAGTCCGCCAGGACATCAAGATCAACGCCGCGAACACGTCGCTGCGTTCGAAATACCGCACCTCGGTGAAGAACGTCGAAAAGGCGGTCGCCGCCGGCAACAAGGAAAAAGCCACCGCGCTTTTTGCCACGATGCAGTCGGTGGTCGACACGATCGCCGACAAGGGCATCTTCCACAAGAACAAGGCAGCGCGCGACAAGAGCCGCTTGTCGACGAGAGTCAAGGCTTTGATGACGGCCGAACAGCCCGCTGCCGCCGCTTGACGAAACCAGCGCCCAATCCCCGCCTCGGGTAATCAGGCAACCAGCCCGGGTTCTTTTTTTCGAAGACCCGCCGTTTGAAACGGGTGCGCTGCCAGCAAAGTAAAAAAAGAGCCGCTTTCATAGCGGCTCTTTTCGTTGTGGCGCTTCGATTTACGGTTGCGGTCCGGCCTTGAGCGCCGCAGGACGATTGGCCGCAGGCGGCGGGGGCCCAGATTTTTTCTTAGGAAACAGCGCCAGGATTTCGCCAATGATGCCGCGGCGGAACAGCAGCACGACCACGACGAAGATGAAGCCAGTCACGATCGTCACCGATTCACCGAGCGAGCCAAACCATTCGACGCCGGTCGTTCGCTCGAGAAAACGTCCGATCTCTCCCAACTTGTTCTCGAGGATCAGAATCACGATGGCGCCCACGGTGGGTCCGAGCACCGTACCCATGCCGCCGACCAAGGTCATCAGAACCACCAGGCCCGACATGCTCCAATGCGCGTCGGTCAACGTCTCGAACCCGAGCACGAGCACCTTGGTCGATCCGGCCAGGCCGGACAACGCGGCGGACAACACGAACACCAGCAGCTTGTATTTGTCGACGTCGTAGCCGAGCGAGATCGTGCGCGGCTCGTTTTCCTTGATCGCCCCCAGCACCTGCCCGAACGGCGAGTGGATCGTGCGGTGGATCAGCCAGAAGCCGAACAGGAAGATAGCGAACACGACGTAGTACAGCACCATGTCGTTCGAAAGATCGACCAAGCCGAACAGATTGCCGCGCGAAACGCCCTGCAGCCCGTCTTCTCCTCCGGTGAATGGCGCCTGGAGCCACGCGAAATACACCATCTGCGACAGCGCCAAGGTGATCATCGTGAAATAGATGCCGGCGCGGCGAATCGCCAGCCAGCCAATCACGAGGCCGAGCAGCGCCGCGAAAGCGGTACCGGCCAGGATGCCGAGCAGTGGCGACAAGCCCATGTCGCGCAGCATGTACCCGGTGAGATAGCCAGCGCCGCCAAGAAAAGCCGCATGACCGAACGAGAGCAGCCCGGTGTAGCCGATCAGCAGGTTGAAGGCCGATGCGAACAATGCGAAACAGAGGATCTTCATCACGAAGATCGAATAGAAATAATGCGGCGCGGCCAAGCCGATCGCCAGCAGCAGGATGTATCCAATGGTCTTGATCATGGTGTTTGCCAGCCGCCTTACTTCTCGCGCCCGAAAAGCCCGGCGGGCCGCACCAGCAGCACGATCGCCATGATGATGAACACGACGGTGTTCGAAAGCTCGGAATAGAACACTCTAGTGAAGCCTTCGATCACACCCAATGCGAGGCCGGTCAGGATGGCGCCCATGATCGAGCCCATGCCGCCGATGACGACCACCGCGAACACGACGATGATGAGGTTCGACCCCATCAGCGGCGCGACCTGATAGATCGGCGCCGCGAGCACCCCGGCAAACGCCGCCAGCGCGACGCCGAATCCGTAGGTCAGCGTGATCATCAGCGGCACGTTGACGCCGAAGGCCTCGACCATGCGCGGGTTTTCGGTGCCGGCGCGCAGATACGAACCGAGTTTGGTCTTTTCGATGAGGAACCAGGTCGCGAAGCAGACGACGAGCGAAGCGGCGACCACCCACGCGCGGTAGTTCGGCAGGATCATGAAGCCGAGGTCGGTCGCGCCGCCGAGCAGCGGAGGCACCGAATACGACTGGCCCGACGAACCGTACACGGATCGAAAAATGCCCTCGATCATCAGCACAAGGCCGAAGGTCAGCAACAGTCCGTAGATGTGATCGAGTTTGTACAGCCACTGCAGCATCGTTTTTTCGATCACGATGCCGAACAGTCCGACGATGAGCGGCGAGAGCAGCAGCATCGCCCAATATGGCAGCCCAAAATAGTTGAGTCCCATCCAGGTCAGCATGGCGCCCATCATGAACAGCGCGCCATGCGCGAAGTTGA
>JBDTRV010000398.1:0-3459 GCA_039931475.1 Burkholderiales bacterium
CCCAGCAGCGTGGCCAGCAGCGCGATGCCGATCCAGGTCAGCCAGGTGTCGCGATTCAGGCTGCCGGCGTGCGCCGAATCGACCTGCAGCCAATAGCGGTCGCGGTCGATCGAGAAGCCCACCCACATGCCCGGCATGCCGTTGACGCTGCCGGCCACCACGGCATCAGGCCCGAGGGCGCTGCGCAGTTGCGCACCTACCAGGCGCGAGAAGCGGTCGACCTCGAAGGCTTCCCAGGTGTCGCCCGGTTCGCGCGGCTTGACGCGGACCACCGACTGCGCGGTCAGCGTCTTGAGCAGGGCGACGCGGTTGATGCCATCGGCCGTGCGCAGCGCCGCCCGCGCCAGGTTGACGAGGCTGGCCGTCTGCTGCGCCGCCTGCACGGCGCGCGGTTCGAGCTCGAGCGCGCGCAGCGTCTGCAGCCAGGCCACGACGCCGCCGGCCAGCAGCAGGGCGAGCAGGAAGAAGGTGCGCCAGAACAGGCTCAGGCCGAGCTTGCCGCTGCGCGGCCCCGCGCGGCTGCGCGGCCGCTTCAGCATCGGGCGCAGCAGTGACCGCGCCTCAGTTGGCACCATCGGGCACGAAGACGTAGCCCACGCCCCACACGGTCTGGATGTAGCGCGGTTGCGCCGGGTCGGGCTCGAGCATCTTGCGCAGGCGCGAGATCTGCACGTCCAGGCTGCGGTCGAAGGGTTCGAACTCGCGGCCGCGCGCCAGCTGTGCCAGCTTGTCGCGGCTCAGCGGTTGGCGCGGGTGGCGCACCAGCGCCTTCAGCATGCTGAACTCGCCGGTCGTCAGCGCGATCTGTTCGCCGTTCTTCGACAACCGCCGCAGCGAGAGGTCGAACTCGAAGGGCCCGAAGTTGACGACCTGCGCTTCCTTGCTCGGCGCGCCGGGCGCTTCCAGCGCCGGCCGGCGGCGCAGCACGGCGTGGATGCGGGCCAGCAATTCGCGCGGGTTGAAGGGCTTGGGGAGGTAGTCGTCGGCGCCGACTTCGAGGCCGACGATGCGGTCGACGTCCTCGCCCTTCGCGGTGAGCATGATGATCGGCGTGGTGTCGCTGGCCGCGCGCAGCCGGCGGCAGATCGACAGGCCGTCTTCGCCCGGCATCATCAGGTCGAGCACGATCAGGTCCACCGTCTCGCGCAGGATGATCCGCGACAGCGCCTTGCCGTCTTCGGCCAGCACCACGTCGAACCCTTCTTGCGAGAGGTAGCGGCGCAGCAGATCGCGGATGCGAGAGTCGTCGTCGACGACGAGGATCTTGTCGTTGCGGGCAGGAGGTTGGCTCATTCGGGTCGGTCCGGAATTTGTAACAACGACGATTTTGCAGGGGTTGCGGGCCGATCGCGGCTGTTTTTCGTGGTTCTTGACACGACGTTACAACTATTGCCTGATCCGGTGACAGGCTGTCTCCGGCTGCTGGCGGCAGGCTGATGCGGCGCGGCCATAGACTGCGCGAGGGGTGAACGGCCCTCGTCCACATAGCCCCCGTCCCTGGAGAAATTGCATGAACATCAATATTAAAATGATAGCAGCATCGCTAATGCTGGCGAGCGCAAATACGTCGTGGAGTCAAAATTTTCCGAACCCTCCGCCGCTAAATGTGGTGCAGCTCTCGGCCAGCGCGTCGGTCGACGTCAAGCAGGACCTGCTGACCCTCACGCTCGCAGCCACACGCGAGGGTTCCGATCCGGCCGCGGTTCAGACCGAGCTCAAGGCCGCGCTCGACGCGGCACTGGCGGAAGCGAAGAAAACCGCCGAAGCCGGCCAGCTCGATGTGAGCACCGGCAACTTCAGCCTGTTCCCGCGCCACACCAAGGAAGGCCGCATCAGCACCTGGCAAGGCCGCGCCGAACTGACCTTGGAAGGCCGCGACTTCGAGCGCATCAGCCAGGCCGCCGGCCGCATCCAGACCCTGACGGTGAGCAGCGCCGGCTTCGGCCTGAGCCGCGAGGCGCGCGAGAAAGCTGAAGGCGAAGTGCAGGCCAGCGCGATCGACAACTTCAAGCAAAGCGCCGGCGAGATCGCGCGCCGCTTCGGCTTCATCGGCTTCACCTTGCGCGAAGTCTCGGTCAGCGCGAACAGCCGCTTGCCGCAACCGCGAATGCGCTCGATGGCGGCGGAAGCCAAGACGTCGTATTCGGATGCGCCGGTGCCGGTCGAGGCCGGCAACAGTACGGTCACTGCGACGGTCAGCGGGAGCGTGCAGTTGAAGTAGCTGGGGTCGTCAGTCCAGTATCGCCCGCAAGCTCGCCAGCACTTCGGCGGTCAGATTGGCGGGCGCGGACTCCACGTTTTGCGCCCTGCGGTGAGACCGGCCACCCAAAAAGGAAACGGGCCTGTGTGGCCCGTTTTCAAACATTGACTGGCGGAGAGGGCGGGATTCGAACCCGCGGTGGGGATAAACCCACACACGCTTTCCAGGCGTGCGACTTAAACCGCTCATCCACCTCTCCGGCAAGCGGGGGATTGTACTGCTGGGGGTGCTTGCGCGAGAACAGGCTCAGTGCGGCGCGGTGCGCGCTGGCCAGGCGTGTGCCTTGAGCGTTTCGAGCGGCACCAGCTTTAGCGCTTCTCCGTGGGTGGCTTCGAGCACGACCGGCGGAGCGACGCCTGCTTCGTGCGCCTCGATCCAGCGCAGCGCGCAAAGACACCAGCGGTCTCCGGGTGACAGGCCCGCGAAGCGGTATTCGGGCACCGGCGTTGACAGATCGTTACCGGCGGCACGCGAGAACTCGAGAAAGCTTTCGGTTACGCGCACGCAGATCAGGTGCGCGCCGGGGTCACTCGCCTCGTGGCTGCAGCAACCATCACGCAGGTAGCCGGTCAGCGGGTCGTAGGAGCAGGGAGCAAGGGCGGTGCCCAGGACGTTGTTTGCCATGATGGGGATAAACCAGTGCGAGCGAACGAAAGCCAAATTGAACGACGGGATGCTCTGGCCGCCATTCAAGCAGGTTTCGATACTCCTTGCACCATCTTCATGGCCGAGGCGATCAGCGCCGAGACTTCACTCATCTGGCTTGGCACGATCAACGTGGTGGTCGCGTCGGCCGCGACCCGGCTGTAGGCTTCCACGGCTTTTTCAGCGACCTTCAGTTGCACGGCTTGCTCGCCACCCGGCTGGCGGATCGCGGCGGCGATGCGCTCGATCGCGTCGGCGGTCGCGGTGGCAACCGCGGTGATCGACGCGGCCTCGCCCTGCGCCTTGTTGATGACCGCCTGCTTCTCGCCTTCGGAGCGCGCGATGAACGCCTCGCGCTCGCCGGTCGCGATGTTGATCTGTTCCTGGCGCCGGCCTTCGGACGCGGCGATCAGCGCGCGCTTGCCTCGCTCGGCCGTGATTTGCGCTTGCATCGCATGCAGGATTTCGTTCGGCGGCGTCAAGTCCTTGATCTCGTAGCGCAGCACCTTCACGCCCCAGTTCAGCGCGGCTTCGTCGATCGCCTGCACCACCTG
>JBDTRV010000399.1:0-3454 GCA_039931475.1 Burkholderiales bacterium
CGGCAAGACGCCGATCACGAAGTGCGAGAACGTGCAGAAGTTTCAGACCGTGGCCGACATCGACAAGCCGGAAGTCACCGTGATCGAGAACCCCGGCGGCAGCAACGAACGCTTTGCGCGCGCGAACTTCAAGCAGGCAAAGATCGTGATCTTTCCTGATAACGTGACGATCTTCGACGAGATTCTGAAGGGCAACGCCGACGTGATGATCAGCGAATCGGTCGAAACCATCCTGCAGCAAAAACTCCGGCCCGGTCTGTGCGCGGTGAACCCTGAGAAGCCGCTTCAATATGGCGAAATGGCGTGGCTGCTACCGCGTGGGGATAGCGCCATGAAGGGTTGGGTCGACACCTGGCTGCACCTGGCCAAAGCGTCGGGCAGCTACGACAAGATCACCGAGCGCTGGCTGCGCTGAACCCAGCATCTATGGAGGAGAACCGCATGGAGTTCGACGAAGTCATCCAGAGCCGCCGCAGCATTCGCGGCTATTTGAAGAAGCCGGTTCCCCAGGCGCTGATTCGTGAGGTTCTCGCGCTCGCGATCCGCGCGCCGACCTCGCTCAACACCCAACCCTGGAACTTTTACGTGGTCACCGGCGACGTGCTGGACCGCATCCGCGCGGGCAACGTGGAGCGCAACCTGGCCGGCGTCGAGCATTCGCGCGAATTCCGCATGGGCCCTGGGTACGAAGGCGTGCACCGCGAGCGGCAGATCGGCATTGCCAAACAGCTCTTCACCGCGATGGGCATCGAGCGCGACAACAAGGAGAAGCGGCAGGAATGGGTGCTGCGCGGCTTCCGCCAGTTCGACGCGCCGGTCTCGATCGTCGTCACCTACGACCGCTCGATCCACGGCAGCGACATCGCCCCGTTCGACTGCGGCGGCGTGGTCAACTGCCTCGTCAACGCCGCCTGGTCGCGCGGGCTCGGCTGCGTTGTCAACAGCCAGGGCATCATGCAGTCGCCGGTGGTGCGCGCCGAGGCCGGCATCGCGGACGACCAAGTGATCCAGACCTGCGTCGCCATGGGTTGGCCCGACGATTCGTTTCCCGCGAACGCGGTCGTCTCGCACCGAAAGTCCGTGGATGAGGCGGCGGTGTTCGTCGGCTTCGACGACTGAGCAGAACGCTCGCCATTGCTGACCCCCGATGGGCTTGCACCGGCCTCGCGCCCGCGCCGCAGGGCGCCCGGTGCACGCCGTTCAGTAGTGCCGGCAGTGGTCGACTTTGGTCAGTTCCTGTTGTCCTTGAACCCTGCGGCCCAATGCGCACCATCGCAGAACGGCTTGTTCTTCGACTGGCCGCAGCGGCACAGCGTGTAGTGCTCTTCTACGACCGGCGCCGCATCGCCTTTCAACTGCGGTCCGCCGACGACCGCATAGGGCCCGTCCTTGGTGATGTGGATAGCCGCCGCACGTCCCGTGTGCTCGCGCCGCACGCCATCCACGCTGTAGGCGAGCGCGCCCGAGGGACACGTCTTGATCGTGGCCACGGTTTCTGCAACGGATTTGGCATCCGCGTCAATCCACGGTTCCTCCTTCATACGGAACACTTCGGGCAGATGATCGGTGCAATGGCCGGCATGGGCGCAGATCGAACGGTTGTCGTGGATCGTGATCTTCTTGCCAACGTAGTCCACGGTGGCCCGCAGGGCCGGGTCGGATTGCCGCGCACTGGAAAAGCCGAGCTTCTGATGCGTACCGTCGCAAAACGGCTTGTTGTCGGAACCGCCGCAACGGCACAGCCAATATCGCGCTTCAGTCGCTATGACTTCGCCGCTGGAGTTGGCAAGGGGGATCGGGCCATTGATCTGCAACGGCCCGTCGGGCTTGGGATCGATACTGACCGGGTCGGACATGGCGTGCCTCCATTCGGCGATCATCGCTGGTGGGGACCATTGTCGCTCCGCTTGCGCGGTCGTGCGGAACGTGCTGCGGCCCGTCGCCACCTCGATGGCGCTGACGGCTATTCTGTGACGCAATGCAGTTAGACATACCCGACCCCGCCTACGCCGGCTCCGCCAAGGCGCAGCGCCACTTTCGCCTCGCTGTCTGGATAGCAGTCGGCTTCGTCGCTTTGCTGTGGATCGTGCACGGCATCAATGCGGCGCTGGACCTCGACCCGGCGCGCTCCGGCATCCGCCCGCGCCAATGGGCCGGCCTGCCCGGCATCCTGTTCGCGCCGCTGGTGCACGGCGACTTCGAGCACCTGCTCTCCAACTCGCTGCCGCTGCTCGTGCTGCTCACCACCATGGTGTTCCTCTACCCGAACTCCGCCCTCAAGACGCTGCCCGCGGTGTGGTTCCTGCCCGGCATCGCCGTGTGGCTGTTCGGCCGGGAGTCGGCCCACTTCGGCGCGAGCGGACTGGTCTACGGCCTGGCGACGTACGTGCTCGTGGCTGGGCTGCTGCGGCGCGATCGGCGGGCGATTGCCGCATCGCTCGTCGTCTGGTTTTTGTACGGCTCGCTGGTGTGGGGGGTGTTGCCCGTGCCGGCGGGGGTGTCTTGGGAGACGCACTTGTCGGCTGCGCTGGTGGGGGCGGTGCTGGCTGTCTTGCTGAGGCGGCTGGATGTTTTGCCGCTCAAGCGCTATGCGTGGGAAGACGACCGGCAGGATGACGATGAACAGGGTCCGCCGCCGGCGGGTGGGGTTGGATGAGTTAGTGGATCTCGCGAGCCATGTCGTTTGTCGATGTGCGGCGACCAGCGGGTTCTTTTTGAACTAAGCGTGGTTTGTCTTCTATAAGAAAGAGCCTTGCCCTTCTGCACTGCCATTTGGCCGTACGCTTTCGACTTTCAGCGAAAGTTCACCAGCGCGTCGTGGGCCGCTGATTTTGTAGCGAGAACGAACAAAGCACCTACCATCGTCCCCTCTCGCAGCATAGTCGTTACGGCACTTATGAGTGCCTCACCTGGCTTGACAATATTTAACAATCGGGATTAAAAGTGGCCAGCAAGAGCTTTGATCTGAACATCGAGAAGATCTTGGAGAACTGGGAGGTTCGCCATGCTATTCGCGAAGTGATCGCTAATGCTCTAGACGAGCAGTTGCTGACCGGTACGGCCTCGGTCGATATAGAGAAGCGGGCTGGAATTTGGGTCGTTCGAGACTACGGACGGGGCATTAGATACACCCACCTGACCCAGAACGAGAATCAGGAAAAGCTCGAAAGCTCCAACGTTATCGGTCGCTTTGGCATTGGCCTCAAAGACGCCCTCGCTACCTTCGAGCGCCATCATGTGTCGGTGCGAATTCGGTCGAAGCACGGAACCATCCAGACCACTAAGGCGGTCAAGCATGGATTTGGTGACATCGTGACGCTTCACGCAATCATCGAGGAGCCTGAAGACAACGGGCTCGTTGGTACGGCGTTTGAAATGCTGAATGTAGATGATCGAGAAATGCAAGCCGCTAAAGAGCTGTTTCTGCGCTTTGCCAACGAAGAGGTCCTTGACA
>JBDTRV010000400.1:0-3434 GCA_039931475.1 Burkholderiales bacterium
CGCCTTTCAGCGTAGCGCGTCGCACCGTCGATCCGTGGGTGAGCCGCACCCTGATAGATTTCGCAAGGCCAGCCCCGAAGCCACGCGCGTGACCGCAATCCGCCAAGGCGTTCGACGCCTCGGCGCCTGTGGCGGCGCTTGTTCCCGCAGCGACGCTGGAGCATCCAGATTCAGGCGCGATCTGGCTCGCGGTCAACGGCGCCGATCGGCAGCGCGCGGACCTAGCCGACAAGATCTGGCCGGTCAAGAATCTGGTCAGTTTCATCTCGAAGTCCGTGCGCCTCAAGGCGGGCGACCTGATCTTCACCGGAACGCCGGCGGGCGCGGATTCGCTGAAGCCGGGCGACGTGGTTCGCGGCGGAATCGATGGCATCGATGGCATCGGTGAGTTCGCGGTCGCCGTGGGCGAATGAGAAGCGACGGTCCGCGCGTCATGACGATCCCTGCCTGCCGCACACAGGACGCGCCCATGCCAAAGCTTTCTCTCGTTCCCAGTTTGGAGATGCAGCAACGCAGTGATCGCGCGGACTTTTTCATCCGCGACCGCCAGAGCGGCACCACGACCACCACGCCGCATCGGCACGAGTATTTTCAGATCCAGGTCAATCTGGCCAGCGATAGGGTGCAGCACATCGGCGGCGCAGTGCGGCCTTTCACGCGCAACACGCTGGCCTTCATTCTTCCGCACCGTCTGCACGTGATTCCGCACCCGGCCGATGGCAATTTCGTGTTGATCAATTTCAAGCAGGACTTCTCTCTGCCGCACCTGCAGTGCGACCCGCTGGACCTGGAAGACGTGTCGCTGGCCGAAGCGGCAGAACTGGCGTCGTTCCGCTTTCAGGAGCACCTCGATTTCGTTCTCGACGACGCGGATTTCGGCGAGGTGCAACGGGCCCTTGCGTGCATGCGCGAGATCGACCAGACGCGTGACCTCGGGTCCGGCCTGATGCAAAGGGCCTGTTGCTACAGGTGATCGGCAACGTTTGCAGCCGCTACCAACGCGAGATCGTGGCGCTGTCGGCCGACAAGGCGGAACAGCGCGGCCGGCGCAACGCGATGAGCCGGGTCTCCAAGTACATCCGTGAGCAGATCGCCAACCGAGCGATGACCTTGCGCGACGCGGCTGCGGCCGCCTACCTTTCGCCCAACTACCTGACGCACCTGCTGCGCAAGGAAACCGGCAGCCCCTTCACTGACCTGGTGCGCGAGCGGCGCATGCGCCTTGCGCGCACGCAGCTTTTGAATAGTTCAAAGTCAATTGCCCAGGTGGCGTGGGCCTGCGGTTTCCCGGATGAAGCCTATTTTTCGCGCTGCTTTCGAAAGGCCTGCGGCATGCCGCCAGGGCGCTTTCGCCGGGAACATTCTTCGACCTGACGACCACCCCAAAATAGGAGAAACGTCGTTGCCCGACAACAAACCCAAGATTGCTCTCGTCACCGGCGCCGGCAGCGGCGTTGTCCGTGCAGTCGCGCAGGCCTTGCTGGACGATGGCTACGCCGTCGTGCTGGCCGGGCGCCGATAGGAATCGCTGGAAGAGCTTGCGCAAACCGCGAAAGCCGCCGCCAAGCAAGCGCTGGCAGTGTCGACGGACGTGCGCGATCCCGCCAGTGTCGAAGCATTGTTCGCGCAGAGCGGCAAGACCTTCGGCCGACTCGACGTGCTGTTCAACAACGCCGGCATCAATGCGCCGGCCGTGACGATGGACGAACTTCCGCTCGAGAACTGGAAAAACGTGATCGACACCAACGTGACCGGCGTCTACCCGTGCGCGCGGGCGGCGTTCGGCATGATGAAAAAGCAAAGTCCGCAGGGCGGACGCATCATCAACAACGGCTCGATCTCGGCCCACACGACGCGCCCGCTCAACGGCCCCTACACCGCGAGCAAGCACGCGGTGCTCGGCCTGACCAAGGCCATCGCACCGGTCGTCAATCCCGCGGTGAAGGCGCAAAGCGTGAGCGAGTTCATCGCACTGGCGAAAAAGGATCCGGGCAAGCTGAATTTCGGCTCGGGCAGTTCATCGGCGCGCGTCGCATCCGAGCTGTTCATGCACATGAGCGGCACCAAACTCAACTACGTGCCGTACAAGGCCAATCCGCCGGCCGTGAAGGACCTCGTGGCGGGCCAGACCGACCTGATGATGGTCGATCTCACGACCTCTCTGCCGCAGGTGAAGGCGGGCAAGCTGCGCGCTCTGGGCGTAAGCAGCCCGCAGCGGTCACGGTTGGTGCCTGACGTGCCGACCATCGCCGAGGCTGGAGTGCCCGGTTATGAGATGCATCACTGGAACGCGCTGTATGCGCATACCAGGCCGCCTGGCCGGACGATGTCAAGCGCCTTGCCGGCAAACCAGTTGTGGATGCTGAACCGGCTATAGGGCCGGTTGCGACCGTCGCTGACCTGGTACTTTCCAAACGGCAAGTAGCTGACCACCAGATCGAAGCTGTTGTCGGCAAGCGAGGCTGCTTCGAACGGCTGAGCCCGCACGTCCACCCCTGAGGGCTCGTACAACGCCTTGAGAATCGCCGCCGATGACGGCTAGATCTCGACCGCGGTGATCCGGCTACGCTGCGCGAGCGCCTCTGGCATGCAGCCGATGAAATGACCGATTCCAGCTCTGGGTTCGAGGACTCTGCCGCCTTCGAATCCCATCGTTTGCAGTGCCGACCAGACCCAGCGGATCACGGACGGCGGTGTGTAGTGAGCGTTGTTGACCGAGGCCCGTGCGGCTTCATAGTCCGGCTCGCTCAAAAGTGGCTGCAGCAACCTTGCACGCTCGACCCATGCTGGGTTCGCGCCCTCGAGGTTGAATCTGGCCGGAATGCCACCCCAGTCGGTAAAGCGCAGCAGCTTGCGGCTTTCGTCGGTGGTTGCGGCGCGCTGCTTCTGTCGCAAAGATTGCAGGGTTTTCAGGGCCAGGATGTTGGCGGCGAACTTGCCGACCGGAGAGACGAGATCCGCAAGGGCGTCGTCGTCCCACTCCGGCCACGGTTGCGGCTGCACAGTCGTAGCGCGCGCCAATCGGGTCGGGCGCCAGGCGCGAACCGACTCGGAGCTAGTGGTTTCACACGTTACCGTCCCCGGGTTCGGGTCCGGTTCGGTAGCAGAAGGGGCATCAGCGAACAGGTCGGGATATACCTGTTCGGGACCCTGGTGATGCGGCCAAAGCGGCGCTGCCGCGGCTTGTGGTGCCATGGGTGATCTCCAATGAATATGGAGAGCGCACGCCCGCCCGCTTGGGGAGCATGTGCTCCCCGAGGGAGGATGAAGGTCGACCTCGATTCGAGGCGACAGGAAGAGAGGCAGGCAGACAGCCGATGCTCGAACCCACCGCGTGAGTCCGTCGACTCGACGGCGATACAGCCGAACCTGGGTTCTTCCGTGCTTATCCGGTTGTCACACCCGACCACTAGATGTAGTGGCCCGCGATTTCG
>JBDTRV010000401.1:0-3423 GCA_039931475.1 Burkholderiales bacterium
CTCAAGCAGAGGGCGATTGCTTCTTGAACATCTTGGCGACGCCCCACAGCGCCGCACCGCCGGCCACCACCGCAACCTTGGCGAACTTGGCCAGGAACGCGAGCACCACGGCAAGCAGTCCGAGCTTTTTCGCCGCCGCGCCGGCGACCAGTGCCGCCAGACCGTAGGCCGCGACCTTGTCGGTCGAGGCGTTGAAGTCGGCGTAGCGCTTGCCATCGATGAAGTGCAGCGCGCCGAGCAGTTTGAGCGCTTCGGGCTTGTACTTGGCAAGGTCGCGCTCGGTCGTCACCAGGTTCAGGTTGATAAAGCCTTCGCGCCCAAGTGCGTAGGTGTTGTAGTTGATGTCGCGGTCCTCGGAGCCACTTGCGCCCTTGTCCTTCGAGATCACGGACCAGACGAGCTGGTGCGATCCGGCGTCGTACAGCGGCTTCTGGGCCCAACCGACGAGTTCCATCTGCGCAAATCCGCGCTTGGCGCGCTCCTGGTTCTGCGTCTCGGTGCCTTTGCGCAGGCCGTCCAGCAACTCATCGGCGTTCCAGTCTTTTGCGTCGTCGTCCTTGATGTAGCCTTCCTTGCTGAACTTGACGACCGCAATCCAGGAGCGGCCATCGGCCGGCAACACGATGCCAACCAGGTTGTCGCTCGCGCTGTTGCCCATGCTGCGCATCAGTTGCGCCGCCGCCGGCGTTGGCACCCAGATATAGCCGCTCGCAAGGTTCAGTTTTGCCTGGTCGCGCAGGGCTACCTGGGCCGGGCCAATTTTTCGCGAGGCCTGAACCGCTTCGACCATGGCCCTGGTTTCGGCTTCGACGGTGGCGACGCTCGAAGGCGACGTGGACGGGGGTGCGGCGCTGACAGCGGCGGCGCAGGCAAGCAAGCAGACTGTGGCGACGTGGCCGAAGTGGTTCGACATGGTTCTTCTTAAAACGTAAGTACGTGTAACTGGAGCCAGTCTAATTTCGGATGCGGCCCAAAGCGCGCCGCCCGAAGCGGGTTAATGCGGATAATTCCTCGACATGAGCGGCAACACCTTCGGCAATCTCTTCGCGGTCACCAACTTCGGCGAATCGCACGGCCCGGCAATCGGCTGCGTGATCGACGGCTGTCCGCCCGGCATGGAACTGAGCGAGGCCGATATCCAGCGCGACCTCGACCGGCGCCGCCCCGGCACCAGCCGCCACGTCACGCAGCGCAATGAGCCGGATGCAGTGCAAATCCTGTCGGGCGTGTATGAAGGCAAGACCACCGGCACGCCGATCTGCCTCTTGATCCAGAACACCGATCAGCGCAGCAAGGACTACGGCAACATCCTTGATACCTTCCGGCCCGGCCACGCGGACTATGCGTATCTTCAGAAGTACGGCCTGCGCGACCCACGCGGTGGCGGCAGGGCGTCGGCGCGGCTTACGGCACCGATGGTTGCGGCGGGCGCGGTCGCGAAGAAATGGCTCGCCGAGAAGCACGGCTGCAGGTTCCGGGGCTGCATGACGCAGATCGGCGAGATCGTGATCCCGTTCGAATCTTGGGAGCACGTGCCGAACAATCCGTTCTTCGCACCGATCGCCGATGTGTCGCAGCTTGAGGCCTACATGGACGCGCTGCGCAAGGCCGGCGATTCGTGCGGCGCACGCATTCGCGTGACGGCGTCTGACGTGCCGGTCGGTCTGGGCGAGCCGCTGTTCGACAAGATGGATGCCGACATCGCCTGGGCGATGATGGGAATCAACGCGGTCAAGGGCGTCGAGATCGGCGCCGGGTTCGCGAGCGTGACGCAACGCGGCACCACGCACGGCGATTCACTCACAACCGGCGGGTTCGAATCGAACAACGCGGGCGGCACGCTGGGCGGCATTACGACGGGGCAGGATCTGGAAGTGAGCATCGCGATCAAGCCGACCAGCTCGATCGTCACGCCGCGCGACTCGATCGACCGGCACGGCAACCCGGTTCAGGTCGTGACCAAAGGCCGGCACGACCCGTGCGTCGGCATCCGCGCGACGCCGATCGCGGAAGCGATGCTCGCGCTGGTGGTGATGGATCATGCGCTCAGGCATCGTGCGCAATGCGGTGATGTGGTGGCGCCGATGGCGGCGATTGCCGGACGCGCGCCGATCGAAGCCTCGCATCTGTAGGACGTGTCTCCGGCAGCGCTCGTTGCTATGCTGTTTGTAGCTACTCGTCAAGCGTTGAAGAGCGCCGGCGGGTCATTTGACTTACAAGAATGCGGGCGAACTGGCGCTGTCCGTCCGCGTTCCCTGCGGCACGATCGGCTGTCGAACCACGGGGCGTCGCGTCATGGCGCCGTCGTGCGCAAGGGTTCACCGCCCCGCGAACAACGAAAACATTCGCTCCATCAAGAGGAGCAGCGGTTGCTCCATCATCGGCAGCAGCAGCGCCACGCCGGCGATGCCCGCGGTCAACGTGACGGGGAAACCGATCGCATAGATATTCATCTGCGGCGCCACTCGCGAGATGATTCCGAGCGCGAGGTTGACGAACAGCAGCAGGCCGATCATCGGCAGCGCGATCCAAAGCGCGCTAGCGAACAGGTCGGCGCCGAGGGTGTAAATGCGCACCCGTCCCAGCGCTTCGAGCAGGCTTGCGCCGACCGGAAACGCATCGAAGCTCTTGATCACGGCCATCAGCACCATGAGGTGCCCGTTGATCACGATGAACAGCAGCACCGTGATGTTGCCGAGAAAGCGCGACATGGCGCTGGCCTGCGTGTTGCTCATCGGGTTGAAGAACGACGCGAAGTTCAGGCCCATCTGCAGGCCGACCACTTCACCGGCCATCTCTACCGCGACGAACACGAGGCGCACGGTGAACCCGATCGCCATGCCGATGCCGACCTGCTGAATCAGGGTGCCCAGGGCGGCAGGGCTATTGACGCCGATCACCGGCTGAGCATCCAGCGTCGCCTGCGCGCTCAGCGACACCAGCAGCGCCAGCCCGATCCGGGCTCGCACCGGGAACGCGCGCGACGAAAAGATCGGGGCCGTGGTGAACAGCCCGAGTACCCTGAGCAGCGGCCAAAGCACCGGCGACAACCAGGCCATGAGCTGTGCTTCGGTGAACGTGACCATGGCGGATGCCGCGTGCGAGGGCGAAGGCCTCAGCTCAAGATATGCGGGATCGACTCGATCATGCGGCGCAGGTAGTCGACCAGCGTCGTCAGCATCCACGGCCCCGCGATCGCGAAGACCGCGACTGCTGCCACGAGCTTGGGCACGAACGCAAGCGTCGCTTCATGGATCTGTGTGATCGCCTGAAAGATGCTCACCACCAGGCCGACCACGAGCACCACCAGGAGCACCGGCAGCGACACCATGAGCAGCATCTGCAGAGCGTCCTGCCCGAGCGTGAGAACCGTCTGAGCGTTCATGATGCGGCGCAGTCAGATCGCGAAGCTTGCGGCCAGCG
>JBDTRV010000402.1:0-3420 GCA_039931475.1 Burkholderiales bacterium
CAGCGGCGATGCCGGAGTTCGGTCGGATGACGCCACTCGCGCGCGGGCAGGAAACGCGAAGCCGATGAAGCGCCGGTTGCTTTCATCAATCCGCGGTTTTGAGCATTGGAAGTGAGCTGACCATGCGCGACTTCTCGCAAAACCACGAATGGCTGTCGATCAACACCGCCACCGTTCGCCAGCAGCGCGGAGCGGAAGTGCCGCTCGATTGCATCATCGACCAATGCGCCGAGCGCCGCATCCGCGCGATCGCACCGTGGCGCGATCAGGTCGCCGCCGTCGGTTTGAAGAGCGTGGTGGCGCAGATCAAGGCATACGACATCCGCTTGTCGGGCTACTGCCGTGGCGGGTTCTTTCCGGCTGCCAATGCTGCGGGACTCAAAGCCGCGCTCGAGGACAACCGCCGCGCGATCGACGAAGCCAAGACGCTGGCCGCGCCGTGCCTGGTGCTCGTGGTCGGCTCGCTGCCGGGCGCGCTTGAAGGCAAGCCTGCCTACAACGACATCGCGCGCGCACGCTCCGAAGTGAAGGACGGCATTGCTGCCTCGCTCGAATACTCGCGCACGGTCGGCATGCCGCTTGCGATCGAGCCGCTGCACCCGATGCAGGCGGCGGACCGTGCCTGCATCAACACCATGGAGCAGGCGCTAGACCTGTGCGATGAGCTCGACCCCGAGCAAACCGGCGCGCTCGGCGTGGCGGTGGACGCCTATCACGTCTGGTGGGACCCGAAGCTAGAAGCGCAGATCGCGCGCGCCGGTGCCCAGCGGTTGCTGGCCTGGCACGTCTGCGACTGGCTCACGCCCACGCGTGACCTGCTCGCCGATCGCGGAATGATGGGCGACGGCGTGATCGAACTCAAGAAAATTCGCGGCTGGCTGGAAGCGGCGGGTTACGCGGGCTTTGCCGAAGTCGAAATTTTCTCGAAGCTCGACTGGTGGCAAAGAGACGGCGGCGAGGTGCTCGACACCTGCATCGCGCGGCACAAGAGCATCGTCTGAGCGCTGGCGCTCGCCGCCGACGCGCCACTCACCATCGGGGCCCCACTCACCATTGCCGCCGCAGTCACGCGCGGCGCCGAATTCAAAAGAGCACTACAACAGCTTGCCGATCGCGCGCCACTCGGCCGGGCTCACCGGCGTGATCGACAGCCGGTTGCCCCGGCGCAGCACGATCATCTCGGCCAGCGCAGGCACGCCGCGCAATTCGGCCAGCGACACCAGTCGCGTCTTGCGCTCGGCTTGCACGTCCACCAGCAGCCAGCGCGGCGCATCGAGTTTGGCGGCAGCATCGAAATACGGCGATGCGGCATCGAACTGTGTCGGATCGGGCTTGGCCGCGGACGCCACCCGCGCCAAGCCCACGATGCCGGGTTCGGCGCAACTCGAGTGATAAAACAGCACGCCGTCGCCGACCTTCATCCCATCGCGCATGAAGTTGCGTGCCTGGTAGTTGCGCACGCCCGTCCAGGGCACGGTGCGCTCGGGCGCGGCCAGCGCATCATCGATCGAGCATTCCTCGGGCTCGGATTTCATCAGCCAGCATTGCATTGCCATGCTGCCGTGAATCCCGTGATCAGGCCGCTGACGAAGCGGGAGCCAGCGCGGTGCGCCGCACCCGCCGCACATTGAAGGCGCTTGCGATCAGCACGCCCTGCGTCAGCGCCAGGCCGATGAAGACGCTCGCGTAGCGGCCGTGGTCCATCAAAGCGCCGAAGATGAGCGGCGCCACCGCCTGCCCGATGTCCAGGCCCCCATACACCACGCCGTAGACCCGCCCGGTCGCATTCGGCGGCGTCGAGCGCTTGACGAGCAAGTCGCGCGACGGCCCGGCGATGCCGGCCGCGAATCCCATCAAGCCGAACAGCACTGGCACCAGAATGGCTGGGAAGTCCGCGAATCCGAGCAACAGCGCCATGCAGGCGGCCGCGCCAAAGCCCGCGCCAACGATCTTCTCGCAGCGATCCGGGTCGATCGCGAGAAAGCCGCCCACCACCATGCCGCCGGCGCTCGCGACCATGTAGACGGTGAGGCAGATCGCGACCAGCGTCGTCGGCACCTCGTGCAGATGGCCGGCTGCGACCGGCGCGAAGGTCTGCACGATGCTGATAACCATCGCATAAAAAAAGAAGAAGCCGAAGCACATCCACACCGCCGGAATGCGCAGGAAATCGAAGGTGCCTTCGGCCACGGGGTCGTCATGCCCGGTGGCCTTTTGCACCGCGCTGGCAGGCAACGACAGCACATTTCGATTCAGCCACAAAACCACCAGCACCATCAGCGCGACACCGGCCGCCGATGCCAGCGCCACTCGCCATGAGGTGGCGATCGCGATCGGCACCACGAACAGCGGCGCCAGCGCCCAACCCAGGCTGCCGGTGATGCCGTGAACGCTGTACGCATGGCCCAGGCGCGTGGGCGCGACCTTTCGGTTGAACAAGGTGTAGTCGACCGGGTGAAACACGCCGTTGCCGACCCCCGCGACCACCGCGCCGGCGAGCAGCATCCAGTAGCTTTGCGCCGAGGCATAGACCAGCGCCGCGACGCTGAGCAAGCCGAGTCCGACGAACAGCACCGGCCGCGGTCCGAGCTTGTCGACCACGAACCCTGACGCCGCCTGCACCGCGCAGGACACCACGAAAAACACGGTGAGCACCACGCCCAGCTCGGTGTAACTCACTTCGAAGGCATCCTTGAGCCAGGGGAACAGCGGGGCCAGCAGCAACTGGCAGAAGTGACTGATGCCGTGCGCGAGGCCGACCAGCCCGATCAATTTCGCGTCGCTGCGCAATAGGTTGGCGGCGGGGTCGCCGCTCGGATGGGTGGAGGTGGGCGCGCTCATGGGCAAGATCGTAGCGAATGTGCAAGGTTTGCGGGGCTGATCCAGAGCGTGCCGTTGTCCTTGACCTCGAAACTTGGAGCCAAAAATGCCGTTCCCGCTCGCCCATCAACGATTTTCCGCTATGCTTTGTATAGTAATCGGCACACGGCATACTGATTGCTCGGCAAGCGCACCGGTCTTCCAGTGCCGCCTGCAACCGGCCGCCGGGGCCATTTCGGAGCATGCATGGAGTTCAAGGATTACTACAAGGTTCTCGGCGTCGAAAAAGCCGCGACCGCCGACGAGATCAAGAAAGCCTTCAGGAGACTGGCGCGCAAGTACCACCCGGACGTGAGCAAGGAATCGGATGCAGCCGCGCGCATGAGCGAGCTGAATGAGGCCAACGCGGTGATCTCGGATCCGGAAAAGCGCGCCGCCTACGACGCTTTGGGTAGCCAGCATCAGGCCGGGCGCGATTTTCGCCCGCCGCCGAACTGGGATGCGGGTTTCGAATTTTCCGGCGGCAGCGCGGGCCCGGCCGGCGGTGACTTCAGCGACTTTTTCGAGGAACTGTTCGGTCGCCAGGCGCGTGCGGCCAGA
>JBDTRV010000403.1:0-3418 GCA_039931475.1 Burkholderiales bacterium
TGGTCTTGTTGTTGAAGCGCTCGGGAAAGAGCTTGGCGAAGTCGGCAAAGATCGAATGCTGCATCAGCTCCGAATGCAGCGCCGAGACGCCATTGACCGAGTGGCTCGCCACCACAGCGAGATACGCCATACGCACCCGGCGCTCGCCCGATTCGTCGACCAGCGACACACGCCGCAGAAGGTCGATGTCGTGCCCGTGCTTGAGCGTGACCTCGCCGAGAAAATGCGCGTTGATCTCCAGAATGATCTGCAGGTGCCGCGGCAGAATCCGCGCGAGCGTCTCGACCGGCCAGGTCTCCAGCGCCTCGCTCATCAACGTGTGGTTGGTGTAGGAAAACACTTTCCCAACGTGCGCCCACGCCTCGTGCATGGACAACGAATGCTCGTCGATCAACAGGCGCATCAGCTCGGGCACCGCGAGCACCGGATGGGTGTCGTTCAGATGGATGCTGATTTTGTCGGCCAGATGCTCGAACCCTTCGTGCGTGCGCAAATAGCGCCGCAGCAAATCCTGCAGGCTCGCGCTAACGAAGAAATACTCCTGATGCAGCCGAAGCTCGCGGCCCGACGGCGTGGAGTCGTCCGGGTACAGCACTCTCGACACGTTCTCGGAGTGGTTCTTGCTTTCCACCGCCTGGAAGTAGTTTCCGCGGTTGAACGCGGAAAGGTCGATCTCCTCGGTGGCGCGCGCGGACCACAGGCGCAACGTGTTGGTCGCTTGCGTGCCGTAGCCGGGGATGATCGTGTCGTACGCGACCGCGAGCACGTCGTGCGTGTCGACCCAGCGCCGGGTCTTGCCCTCCTGCGATTCGACCCGGCCGCCGAAGCAGACGCGATAGGTCACTTCGGGCCGGCGAAATTCCCACGGGTTGCCCTGCGTGAGCCAGTAATCCGGTACCTCGACCTGGCGGCCGGCCACCACGGTCTGGCGGAACATGCCGTATTCGTAGCGGATGCCGTAGCCGAAGCCGGGCACGTTGAGCGTGGCCATCGAATCAAGGAAGCACGCCGCAAGGCGACCGAGGCCGCCGTTGCCCAAAGCCGCGTCGGGTTCGAGTTCGGCGATTTTCTCGGCGTCGATGCCGAAGTCCGCCAGAGCGGCGTGGACCGTTTCCTGCATGTCGAGCGCGAGCAGCGCGTTGCCGAACGTGCGGCCGATCAAAAATTCCATCGACAGGTAATACACGCGCTTGACGTCCTGCGCGTACTGCGCGCGCGTGGTCGCCATCCAGCGCGCGACCAGGCGGTCTCGCACCGCGAGCGCGGCGGCCTGCAGCCAATCGCCCTCTTGCGCCGCCGCCGGGTCCTTGCCGACCGCATACATCAGCTTTTCCGCGACCGCGCGCTTGAACTCGGCGACCTTCGGCTCGGGATGGTCGTTGGTGAAAATGGTTTCGGTGTTCATGTCAACAAGAAGAACAGGAATCGAGCTTTGAGACAAGTGCGTCCGTCACGAAACCGGGCGCTGACCTGTTCTCGAAGGAGATCGAGCGGGTTGCGCTCGCCCTATCTGGCTTATCCGCTAGCTATTTTGTAGCGTCGGGCGGCGGCTGTCAAACGGCGTTGATCGCCTCGGTGTAGACGGCGAGGTACTGCTGCGCGGCGCCGGCCCGGTCGAAGCGCTGACCCATGCCGCGCCGGCGCACTGCCGTCCAGTCGGCGCGGCGGGCGTACAGGGCGAACGCACGGCGCAGAGCGCGCTGGAAGCCGGCATCCGTGAACTCGTCGAACACGAAGCCACTTGCGCTATCGCCCGCGATGTTCTCCAGGCTGCTATCGACCACTGTGTCGGCCAGTCCGCCCACGCGATGCACCAGCGGCAGGCTGCCGTATTTGAGGCCATACATCTGGGTGAGGCCGCACGGCTCGAAGCGCGAAGGCACCAGGGTGACGTCGCTCGCGCCGAAGATGCGGTGCGAGAGCGCCTCGTCGTAGCCGAGCCGCACCGCCACCGCATCCGGCCGCTCGGCCGCGCGTTTCGCAAGCGCGTTTTCGAGCGCCGCGTCACCGCTTCCGAGCACCACCAATTGCCCGCCGCGCGCCAGCAGCTCATCGATGCCGCCCAGCACCAGATGCAGCCCCTTCTGTTCGGTGAGCCGGCTGACCACGCTGAACAAGGGAGCGTCCGGCAACAGGAACAGGCCGAGCTCCTTTTGCAGCGCCGCCTTGCAGCGCGCCTTGCCGGCGGTGCGCCGGGCATCGAAGGGATGCGCAAGAGATCGGTCGGCCGCCGGATTCCAGACCGCCGGATCGACCGCGTTCAGGATGCCGCTGAGCGAGCCGCCGCGGCTTGCGAGCAGCCCGTGAAGCCCGCAGCCCTGCGCTTCGGTCTGGATCTCCCGCGCGTAGGTCGGGCTCACCGTGGTGATGCGGTCGGCGTAGAACAGGCCGGCCTTCATGAACGAGATCTGGCCGTGGAACTCGATGCCGTCCATGCTCAATGCCGAAGGCGGCAGGCCGAGGTCGGCAAACGTGTCGGCCGGAAACACGCCCTGATAAGCCAAGTTGTGCACCGTGTGCACGCTCGCGGCGCGGCGCGGCTCGCTGGTGCGTGGAAAGGCGAGATAGGCTGGCGCAAGGCCAGCATGCCAGTCGTGGCTGTGCACGATGCGCGGTCGCCACGCGGGATCGACGCCCTCGGCCAGCAACGCGGCGACCCAGCCCAGAAGGGCAAAGCGCCGGTGGTTGTCGACATACGGTTGCTGCAGCTCGTCCTGATACGGATTGCCGCCGCGCCCGTACAGCGCCGGAGCGTCGATCAGGTAAGCCGGAATCGCTTGCGGCCCCGGCAGCGTGCCGAGTCGCAGCTGCGCTGTGTCGCCCCAGGGCGCGGCAATTTCAGCCACCAGTTCGCTGCCACCAACACCCTGTGCGATCTGCGGAAACGCCGGCAGCAACACGCGCACGTCGCAACCGGCCGCGACGAGCGCGGGTGGCAACGCGCCGGCCACGTCGGCCAGGCCGCCGGTCTTGAGCAGCGGGAACATCTCGGCGCTGACTTGCAAAACCCTCATCAAAATTGCTCCAGAGAAATACCCACCGCTTGTGTCGGTAACGCTGGCACATCCGAGGCCAGCAGGGGCTTTGGCCCGGACTTGGCCCGGCCAGAGGCGCCGCCCCTTGCAAGGGGTGAGCGAGAGCCGAGCTTCGCCAAGCGAAGCCTGGGGGCGGGATTCATCCGAGCATCGAGGGAGTGATCAGCACGACGCCGGCGTCGGTACGCTCGAAGCGCCGGGCGTCATGCTCCGCGTCCTCGCCGATGATCGTGCCTTCCGGGATCACGCAGCCGCGGTCGATCACGACTTTGCTGAGCCGGCAATTGCGGTGGATCACCACGTCCGGCAAGACCACGGCGTTGTCGATCCGGCAGAACGAATGCACCCGCACGTCCGAGAAGAACACCGAGTTCGACACATTG
>JBDTRV010000404.1:0-3415 GCA_039931475.1 Burkholderiales bacterium
CTTTAGTGTCACGACGGGCAGGCCAAGTTTCTCGAGCCCTTTTTTCTGGGCCACTGCGTGGTTGACGCCGGCCAGCCGCGTCATGTCGGCGGCTTAGCGTACTTTGCGATTCGCTTTCCGAGACGATCCCTCTATGAAACTAAAACCATGACCACTGAGCAGAGTGCCCTGACTGCGCCGCAGGCTCCCAAGGTGATGTTCCCCGATGAATTTGGTTACCTCGGCCTCGCCCGTGATGACGCGAGCGTGCATGCTCAAAAAAACGCCCCGCCGGCGAACCGGGACAGGGCGTGAACGTCGAATTTTCCTGAGCACTCAAGCGGCCAGCAGTTCCTTGGCCAAGGCCATCTCGATGCTGTCGCCGGACGTGTCGTTGAGCACGTCCAGGCCCGATTCGGGCATGTCGCCCGAGGTCGATTGGGACACGGCGATCTTCTTGCCCATGAGCTTCAGGCAGTCCATTTGCGTGGTGCCGGCATAGCCCAGGTAGATCACACGCACGTCGTGCTTTTGCCCGATACGCCACGACCGGCGCGAGGCCTGTTGGACGGTGTAGACGTTGAAGCCCGATTGCATGAACACGATCGTCGGGAAGTCCAATAGATCGAGCCCGGTTTTCACGAGCTCGGGGTTGCAGATCAGCACGTCGATGCCCCGGTCCACTTGTTCGGCCACCCAATCCTCTCGCTTGGAAGCGTCCACGCTCGCGCGCAGCACCGCCACCTTGAACCCGCGCACTTCGAGCAAGGCCTTGAGCCTGGCTGTCGTGTCGCGGGTTCCCGAGTAGATCGAATAGGCCAGCACCTTGCGGCCGAGCCGCTTTTCTTCAAGGCATAGCTCGATGAGCTTGGCTTCCTTCGGTGCCACTTGCAGGTCGCCGAAGATGGCCGGCTGCATCGCCAACGTCAGCTTGGTTCTTGGGTGCCTTACGGTTTCCGATCGAAAGCAGCAATCCGGCCAGGCCAGCAAGACGTTCATGACGACGCCCAGCAGCGTGCTGTCCTTCATGGCCAGCGCCTGTTTGAGCAGCGTGACCAGCTTGGACGACAGCCCCCTGTACGCCCCCAACTGGTCCTCTGTCATCGCCACTTCGACGAAGGTTTCCACGTAGTCCGGCAACACGTCCTGCCCGATGTCCCTGAGTTTGAGGAACACCGTGATCGGCAGCACGAAGCGCAGGATGCCGACCGGGCCGAAGCCTGGCGCCTTGCTGGTTCTCACCGTGACGCTGTTGCCCTTGGCCGTGCGGTGCGAGCTTTCGCCCGTTTCCTTGTACACGTCCTTGAGCACGCCGTGCTCGCGCATGAAGCCCATGGTCGCGGCCGACATGGAGCCGGTTTTTGACGGTTTGAAGTCGTCCGCGATCATCGTGGCCGGATCGAGCCGCCACAGCAGGTGAAACAGATCGTCCGCGTAGCCGCCCATCAAGGTGCCGGTCAGCAGCAGCGTCTTCTTGCACTGGCTGGCCAGCACACCCATCGCCTGGCCTTGCGCCGAGCCTTCGTTCTTGTACTCATGCCCCTCATCGACCACCAGCAGCCCAAAATATCCCTTGGGCAGATAGCGCTTGATGAATTCGGTCGGCTGGTAGCCGCCCTCGCCGATGCTGAATTCGAAACTGGCAAGCGACCGCTCCATGCGGCTCGCCTGCCGGTCGTTGAACACCAGGTTGCCACTTTCGTCCATCAGGTTCAGGAACTCGTAGACGTTGTCCTCCAGCATGCCGCCGAGCAACTCTTCGCCGAAGGCGCCGAGCAGCCGGCGTGCGGTCTGCGGCCCGATGGTCGGCAGTTGTTGCAACGCGCCGAGCACCAGGTCGTGCATCGATTCGATCGGCTTGCCGGGACGAATCAGGGTCCACAGGGCACTCTGGCAGTGAGTGCATTTCATACGACGGTCCGAGAGCACCGCCTTGGCGAACTCGGCCGAGACCGGCACGCGATTGCCCTCGGCATCCACGCGCTCGATCGGACGCATGCAGTCGGGACAAGCCGCGACGTGGTGACGCTCGCCTTCGATCAGCAGCGAGCGGGTCACGAACGCGGGTTTCCAGTGAAAGCCCATGCGCATGCGCACCCGCCCGAGCACGAAGAACTCCGGCTGGCTGGTTTTAAGGCCAAGCGCGCTGCGCAGCAGCAGCAGTTTTCGAAGGGTGTCCGGGCCGTTGAGCACCCAGACCTTGGCGCCGGGCACGGTGTCCAGGATCTCGCGCCGCCACTTGTAGACCAGGTGCGGCGGCGAGATCACCAGCGTGCGCGGGTGGGTGGCCTGCATGACCGCAGCGGCGCAGATCGCCATCATGGTCTTGCCGGTGCCCATCTCGGCGTTGAGCACCGCGGCGGGCCGCTCGTGGTCCACCAGCAGCTTGACGATCGCCTGCACCGCCTCGGCCTGGGCCTCGAACGGTTGCCGGCGCAGGGTGGCAAGAATGGCCTGGCGTGCCTTCCACACGGCCGACGCGTGATCCGTGGCCGGATCGTAGACCGGTGGGTTCTGACTGCGCACCTGAGCCAGCAGGCCCTGGCCGAATTCACGGATGAATGCGGCCAGCGGCAGCACTTCGTCGGCCACGCCGACCATTCCAGGTTGCAACTCGGCCGCCGGTTGCTCACCGGCCGGCGATTGTGCTTCGCCCTTCGGCACTTCGCCGGCGACGGCATCTTGAACGATGGTTTCCATGATGGTTTCCCTTTGTTGAAATGAAAAGCGCACGACCAGCCAGGCCCAAAGGCCCGACCCGCCGCGCTGTTGAAAAAAAGACACGAAAGGCGCTCGACTCAGGGCTTGAGTTGCCCGAGCCGCACGCCATCGCTGACGAACTTCACGAAGTGGTCGGAGATGCTCACGCGCATCGCCTGCACCGGACCGATGACCGGATACAGCGCGTCGCCGAGCTGTTGCACGGCGAGCTTTTCCAGACACCAGGCCATCAAGGGCTCGCGCCAGTGATCGAGCAGCGCGACCGGTGACAGACGCCGCACCAACTGCCAGGCTTTGACGCCAAGCGTGTCGGTGGCGTCGCTGTCCCGCCGATGCACCACCCAGCCGATCCGGTTCGCACGATCCACCTGGGTCAGACTCTTGTCGTAGACCCAGATCTGCGTGAGCGGACCGAACAGGTTTTGCCTGGGCAGCCGGCCGGTGTGTTTCACAAGGCGTTCGGCGTTGCCGATGTCGGCCCGATGCCGATCGCCGCCGGCGCCGTCCACCAGGTGGAAGTGCTGCACCCCGCCATCCTTGGCTCCGAGGTCCATCGCCGCCATGAATTGCAGGATGGCCCCGTCGCGGCCGTACAGCGAGAGGAACTTGAACTCCCCTTCGCTGCCGCGCAGACAGGCGTCGGCGAACAGCTCGGGGAATTGCTCGATGCGGTACAGGACCGCTGCTCGAACGGGGTCGTTCACGATGCGTCGCC
>JBDTRV010000405.1:0-3406 GCA_039931475.1 Burkholderiales bacterium
CCTCGACATGCACCACATCGATTCCGAACCCACGTCGAAACCAGTGCAGCCCCAACCTTCCATTTTAGGCTGTTGCCAGCAATTGCAAGAGTTCGAGCGGCGAATCGATGCGCGCGTGGGCGTTCCACTCTGAAACGGCGCGATCGTTGCCAAGGTAGCCGTAGCTGGCCGCCACCGTGCCCATGCCGGCCGCGCGCCCGGCAATGATGTCGCGCTCGTCGTCGCCGACGTAGAGGCAGCGCGCGGGATCGCGCTGCAAACGGCGCGCGGCTTCGAGCAACGGAGCGGGATGCGGTTTCGCGTGGGCCGTGGTGTCGCCGCACACCACGGCGCCGCAGCCGGCGAACAGTGGCATCGCGCGGGTCAGCGGCTCGGCAAAGCGTTTGGATTTGTTGGTCACCACGCCCCACGGCAGGCCGCGCGCGACCAGTTGCGTGATCAGCTCTGCCACGCCGTCGAATGCGAAAGTGCGCTCGGTCATGCAGTTTTCGTAGTTCACGAAAAACTCTTCCCTCATCGAATCGAAGTCAGGGTGTTCGGGCGTGATGTCAAAACCGATGCCGAGCATGCCGCGCGCGCCGGAACCGGCCATGTGGCGGTAGCGTTCGAGCGGCAACGACGGCAGATTGCGATCGGTGCGCATCTTGTCGACCGCGGCGCCGAGGTCCGGAGCGCTGTCGATCATGGTGCCGTCGAGATCGAACAACACGGCCTGCACGTCAACGAACAAGCCGCGCGCCGCTGCACTGCCCTCGTGCTTCATGCGGGCTCGGCCGGCTTCCGCGTCGCGAACAGGTAGTTCACCCCGGTATCGCCTGAGAGCCAATAGCGCTCGGTGAGCGGGTTGTATTCCATGCCGCGTGTCGTCAGAAGGTCGAGGCCGGCGCCGCGGCAATGCGCGGCCAACTCGCTCGGCCGAATCAGTTTGGCGTACTCATGCGTGCCGCGCGGCAGCAGGTTGAGCAGGTATTCGGCGCCGACGATCGCGAACAGGAACGCCTTGGCGTTGCGGTTGATGGTGGAGAAAAAAACGTGACCGCCGGGCTTGACCAAGGCTGCGCACGCTTGCACGACCGACCGCGGATCGGGCACGTGTTCGAGCATTTCCATGCAGGTCACGACGTCGAATCCGGCCGGTTGTTCGGCCGCCAACGCTTCGGCGCTGACTTCGCGGTATTCGACGCCATGCGTGTCGGCTTCGAGCGCGTGTAGCCGCGCCACTCTGAGCGCCTTGTCCGCAAGGTCAATGCCCAACACCAAGGCGCCCTTGCGCGCCATCGAGTCGGCCAGAATGCCGCCGCCGCAGCCGACGTCGAGCACCCGCTTGCCCTTGACCGGCGCGATGGCGTCGATCCAGGCCAGGCGCAATGGGTTGATCTGGTGCAGCGGGCGAAACTCGCTGTCCAGATCCCACCAGCGATGCGCGAGTTCGGAGAATTTGGCGAGTTCGGCGGGGTCGGCGTTTTGCTCTGTCGTCATGCGCGTTGATTGTCCCATGGGTGCCGCACCACGGCAGGAATGGGATTTATGGGTGAAAATTGGCCTTCACCGCTCCTGCATTATAGGTTTACAGCTATGTTATATGTAGCATTTTCATCTATCCGGCAGCCCGAGCCGCAGCGCGAAGGCGGCGCGCTCGCGCATAGCTTCGGCGTGTGTGATGCAGGATTTGGGTGGCGCCTCGCCGAGCGCGTTCCAGTGCGCCTTGTAGGCAGCGCTTTGGTAAGGGTCCGCCACCGCATAGCCGGCGCGCTTTCGGCAGCCGGCGTCGGGGCAATCCTTCCAGGTCGCGCCGAAAACGATCCGGCCGTCGCGCGTCAGGCCCGGGAAGGCGCTGGCAAGGACGCTAGTCTTGAGGTCGTCGATCAAGAACGCGGTGCCAGATGGACCCACGCCGCGATCGTAAAAGTAGACGCTCGCGTTGTCGGTAAAGGTAAGCGCCGCGGCTTCGCCCTGGCCTCCCGCGGCTGGCGAGAAACCGAACACCGCCTTGGCTGGCGTGTGGCCGAAATCGATGCGCTGCTGGCACGCATGGTCGGTTGCGAAGGGTTCGGCGGACAAGCCGTAGACCCGCATGGTCGGCGCCCCCTGCTTCGGCGCCTGCGGCACCGCGGAGAACTCGCGGCCGTCGATCGAAATCATCGGCAGGCTGTACAGGTTCCCGTCGACAAGCGAGCGCGAAGTGCAGACGTACCGAGCGCCGCTGTCTTGCACTATGCGAGCACCCACACCGTCGTCCAGAACGCGAATCGTGCGAATCTGCAACGGCCCGGTCCCGCCCGGGTCGCCCGAACCCTGCGCGCCGCCGGGCTCGACGCCGCTGGTCTGCGGCCAACTCAATGAACGGATCGTGATTTGCGCGGAAGCACCCTCCTCGCGCGCGGACATCTCCGACGCAGCCGCGTAAAAACCCGTCATGCCGCCGCGAAACAACGGCGTGGCATCGCGCCCCTGCCGCACTACGTCGGCGAAGCGGTAATGATCGCCATTCACGTCGACCAGGTAGCGCCAACTGCCTTGCACCGGGAACGCCTCGTTCGACAAGGGCGTTGCGTAAGCGCGAATCGCCTCACGCACATCGTTGGGCAGTTCAATCAAGCTGACTTCCCCGAGTTGGCGGCCTGAATAGGAGCGCAGAACGAAGCGGCCGTCTGGGCTGATCCGCTCGTAGCTGCCGATCGCGGCGTTGCCATTGCCGTCGGCGCCGACGAGGGACGGGTCGAGCGCGAAGTAGCTGACGGGCGGAATGCACTCGTCACCCGCATCAGGCGCGGGCACGGGTGCGACGGCGCTCAAAGACGACAACGCCCACGAGCCAAGGGCGGCGAAGGCGACTCGCGTCAGGGTCATGGGGATTGCCGCAGTTGTTCGAGCCGCTCGACAAGTAACGCTGTGAAGGCCGCGTCGGGCATCACGCCCAGGATCGGCCAATGATGGACCCGATCGGCCAGGCGAACGAAACTGGTCGGGAAATGATTGATCAAAACGAGATCGGGCATCTGCGAAGTATCGAGACGCGGCAGGTCGATTGCCTCCGGCAGATGCGCCGCGGTGGCCGCGGCGACCCATTCCGCATCGCTCACTGCGGGATCGCGAAAACTCAAGACCGCAAAACCCGCCTTGCCGGCTGCATTCCGCAAGCGGCGCCACTCAGTGAGGGAATGGACCATGCGCGGCGACAAGACCATCACGACGGTTGGCACCGACTCGCCATTTCGGTTGACGACCGATCGCGCCGGCGGACCGAGACCCCCATGCGCTTGGCCGAGCAAGGAAACGGCCAAACACGCGGCGAACGCAAGCTGCCAGCACAGCGGAAGAAAATTCGAAACCCGTTTCACTCGCAATTACCTAACAGCCGAAGTTTCTGTCAGCACGCAAAAAAGCCCTGGAAGCCGAAGCTTCC
>JBDTRV010000406.1:0-3404 GCA_039931475.1 Burkholderiales bacterium
GGCGAGACGCGCAGAAACCGATCGCGCTCATCGCCCGCGATGCCGCGATGATGATGCGGGTGGTCGCGCATGTTCCGGCCGCCGCTGAGCGCGTGATGCAGCAGTTTTGGCCCGGGCCGTTGCGTCCGGGTAATTTATTGAGTGGGGCTGCCTGCAAGCGCACCCCACTCTTTTGATTTTTGAGGAGCCGCCACCATGATGGTGCTGTATTCAGGGACCACCTGCCCGTTTTCCCATCGCTGCCGATTCGTGTTGTTTGAAAAGGGCATGGATTTCGAGATTCGCGACGTCGATCTCTACAACAAGCCGGAAGACATCATGGTGATGAATCCGTATGGCCAGGTGCCGATCCTGGTGGAGCGTGATCTGATTCTGTATGAGTCGAACATCATCAACGAATACATCGACGAACGCTTTCCGCATCCGCAACTGATGCCGGGCGACCCAGTTGATCGGGCACGGGTTCGGCTGTTTTTGCTGAACTTCGAAAAAGAGTTGTTCGTCCATATGTCAACGCTCGAATCGCGCGCGACCAAGTCCAATGAAAAGGCGCTTGAGAAAGCACGCTCGCACATTCGGGACCGGCTGACGCAGTTGGCTCCGGTATTTTTCAAGAACAAGTTCATGCTCGGAGACAACTTCTCGATGCTCGACGTTGCCATCGCGCCACTACTTTGGCGGCTTGATTACTACGGCATCGATCTGTCCAAGAACGCGGCGCCGCTGCTCAAATATGCCGAGCGGATTTTCTCGCGGCCAGCTTATATCGAGGCGCTGACGCCGTCCGAAAAAGTGATGCGCAAATAGGCGCGCAGCCCTTCTTTAAAGACGCCTGTTCACGGCAACGCCTGCAATGATGAACGCACCGGAATCGAGTTCCACTCGCCCCTACCTGGTTCGCGCGCTCTACGAATGGTGCACCGACAATGGCTTCACGCCCTACGTGGCAGTCTCGGTCGACGAATCGGTGCAGGTGCCGCGCGAATACGTCAAGAACGGCGAGATCGTGCTCAATATCAGTCTGGATGCAACCAGTTCCCTGAAGTTGGGCAATGAATTCATCGAGTTCAAGGCGCGGTTCGCGGGCACGGCGCGCGAAATCGTTGTGCCGATGGCGCGGGTGGTGGCAATTTATGCGCGTGAAAACGGGCAAGGCATGGCGTTTCCGCTCGTGGTGGCGCAGGCGGATGCCAGCGACATTGCTCGGCCGCCAAGTCTGACCAGCGTGCCGGATGCGCCGCCCGCACCCGATCTGGGCTCCGCTACATCGAGTCCGCAAGCTGGCGAGCCTTCCACCGATCCCGAGTCCGAACCGCCGCGCCCGTCGCCGCGCAAACGCCCCGCGCTCAAGCGGGTGAAGTAGCGTCTTCGAGCCACCGTCGGCTCGAGCGTCAAGGCGGCGGATAAAATCCTGGACATCACGCCGCCTTAGCTCAGTTGGTAGAGCAACCGCCTTGTAAGCGGTAGGTCGTCAGTTCGATTCCGACAGGTGGCACCACATTTTTTCATCAGTGCGCGGTCTTGCGCACCTTCACGCGGATGGTCTTCACGTCGTAACCCTGCGTTCGCAGGTGCGCGCAAAGGGCTGGCACCAGTTGCCGCAGCTTGGCCGCGGCGGCGCTGTCGTCGGCGATCAGGCACCAACCGTCTCCGTCGATCGGCCCCGGCCTGATCGACTCTCTCATCGACGCCGGAAGCAGTGACGCAACCGACTCGAGCCGTTGCCGCGACTCGCGTGCGAGGGCCGAGAGCCGAGCCAGGGTCGGGGAGTCAGAGGCGGCGTCGAGCACGCTGACGGCATGGTGGCGACGATTCATCTGACCCATTTTGCCCGCTGACCCGGCCGCTGCGCCCAAAGGCAGTCTGCTTCGCGCATGCAAAGGTAAAATGCCCGATTGCCCGCTCTTGCGCGTTGAACCAAAGGTTGAATTGCCAAGGAACAGGGTTCCTCTCGTCTAGCCTAACCAACCCGGGGCTCTTTCGCCTCCTTTTCGCAGCCGTTTTTTCGCGGCTGCGGGGTGCCGTGCATTCATGACCAGCAATATTCTTACCAAGATCTTCGGCAGCCGAAACGACCGCCTGCTCAAGATCTATCGCAAATCGGCGCAGGCGATCAACGCCCTCGAGCCGCAATTCGAAAAGCTCAGCGACGACGAGTTGCGCGGCAAGACGCAGGAGTTCAAGGAGCGTGTTGAAAAGGGCGAAGCGCTCGACGTTTTGCTGGTCGAAGCATTCGCCGTCGTACGCGAAGGCTCCAAGCGCGTGATGAAGATGCGCCACTTCGACGTGCAACTGCAAGGCGGCATGGCGCTGCACAACGGTAAGATCGCCGAGATGCGCACTGGCGAGGGCAAGACGCTGACAGCGACGCTCCCGGTGTATCTGAACGCTCTGACCGGCCGCGGAGTGCACGTGGTCACCGTGAACGACTACCTCGCCAATCGCGACGCGCAGTGGATGGGGCGGCTCTACAACTTTCTTGGCCTCACGGTCGGCGTCAACTTGCCGCAGATGCCGCGCGAGGAAAAGCAGGCCGCATACCGCTGCGACATCACGTACGGCACCAACAACGAATACGGCTTCGACTACCTGCGCGACAACATGGTCTATGAGGTGGCGGACCGGGTCCAGCGCGGCCTGAACTACGCGATCGTCGACGAGGTCGATTCGATCCTGATCGACGAAGCGCGCACGCCGCTCATCATCAGTGGTCAGGCTGAAGACCAAACCGAGATGTACCAGGCGATCAACACGATCGTGCCGCAGCTCACGCGGCAGGAGGGCGAGGCCGACCCGCGCACCGGCGAAGGCGTGATCACGCCGGGCGACTTCACGGTCGACGAGAAAACCCGGCAGGTCTACCTCACCGAGCAGGGCCACGAGACAGCCGAGCGCATCCTGTTTGAGCGCGGCCTGATTCCCGAAGGCGCGTCGCTGTACGACCCGACCAACATCGCGCTGATGCACCACGTGTATGCGGCGCTGCGCGCGAACCACCTGTACCACCGCGACCAGCATTACGTGGTGCAGGCCGGCGAAATCGTGATCGTGGACGAGTTCACCGGCCGCCTGATGTCTGGCCGGCGCTGGAGCGAAGGGCTGCACCAGGCGGTCGAAGCCAAGGAAGGCGTCGCGATCCAGCCCGAGAACCAGACGCTCGCGTCGATCACGTTCCAGAACTATTTCCGGTTGTACAAAAGGCTTTCCGGCATGACCGGCACGGCGGACACGGAAGCTTACGAGTTCCAGGAGATCTATGGGCTGGAGACCATGGTCATCCCGCCCAACAAGCCGAGCCGGCGCGACGACCAGCTCGATCGCGTCTACAAGACCACGAAGGAAAAGTACATCGCCGCGATCGAGGACATCAAGGAATGCCACGAGCGCGGCCAGCCGGTGCTGGT
>JBDTRV010000407.1:0-3402 GCA_039931475.1 Burkholderiales bacterium
TTACTACCTTGAAAACCGCAATGGCATCAACTATGGCCTGCCCTGGATCCGCGCCAGCCCGAGCGCATCGGCTTCGACCAGCACCATCATCCCCGGCCTCGATTCCACCGCCTACTACGGCCTCGCGAGCGACCGCAACAACGGCCGCGCCGCAGTCGTCACCCTGGCCCACACGCACCGGTTCGATGCCAACACCGAACTCAAGACGAAGCTTCGCAAAGGCAACTACGCGCGTGACTTGCGCGCGAGCACGATCCGGTTCGCGCGACCCACGGACTCGCCCGGCAATGCCGACGCGGTCGACCTGAGCAACCTCGGCTCGGGCACCGTGTTGCGGCGCGGCACGCCCCTCAAGATTCAGGGTCTGGACGTGCTGCAGGTGCAATCGGACCTGAGCACGAAGTTCGACACCATTGGCGTCAAACACGAAGTGCTCACTGGCGTCGATTTCTCGCGCGAGGAAAAAAACGTCCAGACCGGGCGCAGCGTGGCACAAGGTGGCGTGAACCTCGATAAACCATCGACCACGATCGGCACGCCGAGCGACGGCGCGTCAGTCGACGAAGGGTCCCGGGTGCTGCGGCCCAACAACCGCTTCGTTTCGCACAACTTCGGCATGTACGCACAAGACCTGGTGCAGATGGCGCCGCACTGGAAGGTGCTGGCCGGCCTACGCTGGGACCACATGCGCGGCAGCTACGACAACTACACCCTGCCGAACGACGCGCCCGGGCCGCTCACCACCACCAGCTACAAGCAGAAAATTTCGGAACTGAGCAAACGGGTCGGGCTGCTCTATCAGCCGAGTCCACTAGCGTCCTATCACTTTTCGTACGGAACCTCGTTCAACACCTCGGGCGACACCTATTCCTACAACGCGCAGTCGGCCAACACGCCGCCTGAACAAAGCGAGAACTACGAGATCGGCGCCAAGCTCGACTCGCCAAACCGCCAGTTCACGACCCGGCTCGCGCTGTTCTACGCCGTCAAGAAAAACGAGCGCAACCTCGACCCCGACACCGCCGCGTCGCGCCTGCTGCTCTCTGGTCAACGGCACAGCGCCGGCTTCGAGGTCGACGTCACCGGCCGCCTCACGCCGCGCTGGGAGATCTACACCTCCTATGCCTGGATGCCGATCGCCCGGGTCGACGAAGCCGCCGCCACCGCCAGCACCGCCGGCAACCGGGTCGGCGACCGGCCGGGCCTGTCGCCCAAGCACAGCGGCACCGCCTGGAACACCTACCAGATCACGCCGAAGTGGCGGGTCGGCGCCGGCGTCAACTTCCGCTCCGCCCAAGCGCCGGCCGACGTCACCGCGCCGGGCTGGCAGGCGCCGGGCTATGCCACCGTCGACCTGATGGGCGAATACGCTTTCAACGACCATCTGATCCTGAAAGCCAGCATCACCAACGTGGCCGACAAGTACTACGCTGGCACTTTGTACCGTGGCCACTACGTGCCGGGCGCGGGTCGGCTCGCGCTCTTGACGTTGACCGCGCGCTTCTGATCGGGCCGTCCGCACGCTTTCGATTCCCTTGCCCGCTGCATTTTTGACGTTCGCCACATCATGCTGATCACCCTGCCCGCATTGCTCACCGAAAGCGAACTGGCGCACGCCCGCGAACTGCTTGCCGGCGTCACCTGGTCCGACGGTCGCCCCGGCGCCGGCGAGCAGGCGCGCAGGGTCAAGAACAACGAGCAACTGCCGCATGACCACGAAGCCGCGCGCGCAGTGCGAGAACTGGTGCTGCGCGGGCTCGACCGGCACCCGCTGTTCCTGTCCGCCGCGCTGCCGAAAAAAGTCTTTCCGCCGCGCCTGAACCGCTATGGCGGCGCCTCCAACTCCTATGGCAACCATGTCGACGGCGCGGTTCGGTTCGCGCCTGGCACTGGCCAGCGCGTGCGCACCGACCTGTCGTGCACGGTTTTCTTCAGCGACCCGGCAAGCTATTGCGGCGGCGAGTTGCTGGTCGACGACGAGCCGGGCCGCCCGCGCGCGATCAAGCTGGCCGCCGGCGACGCGATCCTCTACCCCGGCACCAGCGTTCACCAGGTCACGCCGGTCACGCGCGGCGAACGCATCGCGTGCTTCTTCTGGGTCGAAAGCATGGTCAGAAGCGGCGAACAGCGCCGTCTGCTGTTCGAAATGGACATGGCGCTCACGCGCCTGCGGCAAACCGTCGGCGACAACGCGGAAACCGGCGCGCTGACCGGCACCTATCACAACCTGCTCAGGATGTGGGCCGACACATGAACCCCACCCTCATCATTGGCATTGCAAATGCGACCGATTCGCATTTATAATCCACCGACCGAGCGGCTCACCCCTGATTGCTCGAATTTTTTCGACCCCCGCCATCATGATCGTCTGCGTCTGCAACCGAATATCCGACCGAGAAATCGCCCGCCATACCCGTGCCGGGATGAGCTTCGACGACCTGCAATTGGAACTGGGCGTGGCAACGGTGTGCGGCAATTGCGAAACCTGCGCGCGGGATGTTCATGCGCGCTGCTGCACGGCGGCTGCCGGAGCGAACCGAGCCACGGCACGGCGCGATCTGGCGCAGCCCATCATGTTGACCTTGCCGCGCCGCATGGCCGGCGCCGTGGCCGCCTGAAGCTGGATCGACCCGCCGCGCGCCGGCCCGGTTGCCGTGTTTGCGCCACAACGAATCGCGGCGGCGCAAGCATCAGCGTCCGATTGCCGTTCGCTATATTTTCCGAAGCGAACTCTTGCCGCTGCACTAGCGGAGACGGCCAAAAAAGCCCGAAGAAACCGACGGCCATCGCCTTGCCGAGTCGCCCAGAACCCATGGCCATCGCGACCAGCAAACGATCCCTCCGTTCCGCTACCGAGGCCGCAGGCAAGTGCGCTTCCAGCAACCTCTCGCGCGCCGGCGTGCCGTGCGCCCCACGACCGGGCTCGCAGACAGCACCGTTCGCCCGATCGACCGACGAACGGACCGGAGGAGCGCGAGCAGCGGTAGTTCAAGCGCGCAGCGCGGCCACCAGCGCCAGCACGTCCAGGCCAGCCCTCTAGACTTCTCCGACCCGACTCATCGCCTGATGTCCTCTCCTGATCCCTCGCCTGTGTCTGCCATCGACCCCCCTGCCGGCATCCCCGCACCCCGCAAGATCGCGGTGGCCGGCGGCGTGGTGCTGCTGCACGCGGCGGCACTGTGGGGCTTGCAGCAGGGGCTGATCCGGCGCCCGCCCGACACCCCGCCCCAAATCATCGTGCTGGCCGAGCTTCTGCCGCCGCCAGCGCCGCCCAAGATTGCGCCGGCGACGCCGCCAGTGCCCGCGCCGCCGCCTGCCCCGGTTCCGCCGCCTCCTCCGCCTCCTCCACCTCCTCCACCTCCCGCGCCGCCGCCGCCGCCGCCGCCACCGCCCGAACCAGCG
>JBDTRV010000408.1:0-3399 GCA_039931475.1 Burkholderiales bacterium
AAGAAGCCGTTCGACGACGTGCGGGTGCGCAAGGCGATCAACATGGCGATCGACAAGAAGGCGATCATCGACGCGGTCTACCTCTCGACCGGCATCGCGGCCAAGAACCCGATCCCGCCGACCATGTGGTCGTACAACGATGCGGTCAAGGACGACCCGTTCGACCCCGAAGCGGCGAAGAAGCTGCTGGCCGAGGCGGGCGTGAGCAACCTCACGACCGACCTCTGGGCCATGCCGGTGCAGCGCCCCTACAACCCGAACGCCAAGCGCATCGCCGAGCTGATGCAAGCCGATTTGGCGAAGATCGGCGTCAAGGCGGAGATCAAGAGCTTCGAGTGGGGTGAATACAGGAAGCGCCTGCAGGCCGGAGAACACCAGATGGGCATGTTCGGCTGGACCGGTGACAACGGCGACCCGGACAATTTTCTGCACACGCTGCTTGGTTGCGACTCATCGGTTCCGGGTGGCAGCAACGTCGCCAAGTGGTGCTACAAGCCTTACAACGACCTCGTAGTCAAAGCCAAGGCGGTTACAAAACAGTCCGACCGAGCCGAGCTCTACAAGCAGGCGCAGGTGATCTTCAAAGAGCAGGCGCCCTGGTTCACCATCGCCCACGCGGTGCAGCTCAAGCCGGTGCGCAATGAAGTGATCGACTTCAAGTTGAGTCCGTTCGCGCGTCATACGTTTTACGGGGTGGACATCAAGAACTGATGCGGCGATAGATGGCCGCCGCCACGGTCGAACCGGGGACGCACTTCGAGGTGCGCCGCCGATGATGGACGGCGCGCGGCCAACACTCTCGGCATCGCTGTTCAAATTCCGAGGTGCCGGCCAAGCATTTCGGGCGAGGCGCGCAGCTGCTTCGAACCGCCCTCGAACACCACCTTGCTCTTGACTAGCATCACGTTGCGGTCGGTGATGGCCGCCCCGTTCGTCCCGTTCTGTTGACGATCACGCCGCTGATGCCACTTGCGCGGATCAGCGCGCAGATGCGCCGGATCCCGTGCGCGCTCTGGGGAGCCAGACCTTCGGGGCTGAACCGGTGCCCGGCCTCGGTCCTCTAGTTGCGATTCATCGCTTCATCAATCTCTTCTGATGATGCCGCATTTGCGGGATTGAGCCTTGTTAGAAAGACGCTTATCGTGCGTTGGCAGCTTGGTCGAAAACATTCCAAGGGATGGGTCAGCTTCGACGGCCGCGATATTGCGATGCAAATGGCGGAATCGATCGAGAGGCGACGAAATGGGAAATGAACTGAAACATAACATTGCCAAAGCACGTTCGATTGCAAAGAAGCCAAGACCAAGGGTTTCGCGCCTTGCGACCGATCAGGCATCGGCAACCGGAGAAGGGGCGAACCCGTTGCCCGCATCGACCCTTCGCGCTGAGCTGACTGCGGATTCGATGTCCGTTCGCGGGCTGCCGCGGCTCGCCTACGGTGATCTCGCGCTGCTGACCGGCAGGCATGAAGTCGTCGTCGCCGCGCAAGGCTGCGTCAGCGGTTTCACGCTCGGCGGGCGCGATGCGCGGTGCGTCTGGCGAACCGAGTTGCCCCATCCCGTGACGGCCATCGCCGATTGGAGCGACGGCGTGCTGGTTGCCTGCGTCGGCGAGATTCACAGTGTCGGACCTGGAGGCGCCGAGGTGTTGGCTCGCACCGACGGCAAGGTAGTCGACCTGAAGGCGGCCGGAGGGTTCATCCACGCCGTCGTCGTTCGCGACGACCGACTTGATGCGACGCTGCTGCAGATCGATCCGGCGCGCCGCGCGATTGTCTCGGAGCGCTCCTTGCGTTCGGCGGCGACCCGCCTGTCGACGGACAGCGCCGGCGGCTTTCTCGGCCTGTCCGACGGCACGACGTTTTGGATGATGGCGACCCGCCCCGACGATCCGTGCGCTGGGCGCGATCGACCCGTGGAAGCGCCATCCGACGTCTCGACCGAGCCGCATCCGGCGCAGTCTTGCTGCTGCCCCGACAAATCCGGCCCTACGCGGCCCGATCCCACGCGTCCGGAAAACCCGCCGACGAGCGTGGCAGATCCCGCGCCGCCGGCGCTAAGTCCGTGCGACCCTGGCCAAACCGGCACGCCCACGCCGGGCGGCGGTCGCGTGGTCGGCGACGGCAGCGGCGTGACCTACTACCCGCCAGGCGACACAAGGGCGCGCAACCCGTGCCGCGCTCATCTTTTTTTCGAGGCGGTCCGCGTCGAGGCCGCGGGCGCCTATCTTCTTGCGGCCGACCGGGATGCCCGCAACGTCGCCGTGCTCGACGCCGTCGACCTCGGCGTCATCCAGCGATTGCAGAACCGCCAAGGCCACGTGCTGCTGTCGCATCCCGCGCAGCCGCTGCTGGTTTTCTACGATCGCGGCTTCAAATCCTGGAGCACCCTCCGGCTCGACAAGGTTGCGAGGGACGCGATCGAAATCATCCCCAGAACGCTGGAACCCGCGCTGCCGCTGGAGGTGATGACCTTCACCGGTTCACCGGTGCCGGAAAGCTTGAAGGGCCAACGCGCGAAAACGACCGGCCGGATCAAGGTCATGGTGATTCCAGTCCTCGAACCCGGCCAATCGTTCCACGATCCGGATTTGCCGCGTCTCAAAAAATACCTGCAGCGAGCCGCCTACAACAACGTCGAGCTGTTCTATCGCGAGAACAGCTTCGGACTGCTGGAATACATTGACTTCGACGTGCATGGCGTCGACCTCGGCTCGGGCGGCCCGATCCGGCTGCCGAAACCGATCTCCGAGTACTACAACCCGGCCTACGTCGGCGCGCATGTCGACCTGGTCAAGACAGGCTTGAGCTTTCCGGCGACCATCGTGTTCGACGGCCGCGAGCGCATGACGCTTGAAGTGAAGCCGCAGAACGGCGGACGCGCCGCGTCGACCCTGAACGTCAGGTTCAGCGCGATCCTTGCTTCGCGGAAACACGACGATTTCCCGGTCCAGATCCGGTTCGACGGCACCGAAACCGCGACGATCTCGCTCAAGCGCCCGAACGGCGTCGCTGCGACCCTGAATCTGAAGTTCACCGCGAAGTCGATCGATCTCGAAGCGGGCAACCTCGCAGCTAAGCGCGCGGAACTCGAGGCCTATTTCGACGCAGTGGTGGCCGCGGCCGAACTCGCGGCAGGCCTCACGAGCCGGCTGTTCTCGAAGCCGCAAGTGCGGCGCGTGGACCAGGACGGCGCGACGCTGGGGCTGCTGGTGACCACGCTTTCACACGCTGCCGCCACCGGTCCGAGGCTCGAAGTGTCGAGCATCGGCTACAGCGGATTGAACGACCCGCTGGGGCTCAAATTGGCGTTCGCGGGGCGATTTGACGTCAACACCGGAGTCGCGGCGGATCGGCTGACAAGGTACCTGGATTTCGTGACCGTGCTCGCACAGGAAGAC
>JBDTRV010000409.1:0-3397 GCA_039931475.1 Burkholderiales bacterium
ACCGAGGATGAGAGAGGGTGACGGCTGGTCATGATCGGGGCGCCTTCGATGGATCGGAAGAGGGATGCGCGGCTTGCGGCCAATAGGCGCGCTTGACCTCGCGTTTGAGCAATTTGCCGGTTTCCGTTCGCGGAAGGTTGGCGACGAAATCGACTGTGCGGGGGCACTTGATGGACGAGAGCTTTTCTCGGCAAAAGGCGATCAGCTGTTGCGCGAGAGCGGGTGACCCCTCGACATCCCGGCGCAGTTCGACCACCGCCTTGACCTCCTCGCCGAACTCTTCGTTGGGCACGCCCACCACCGCCACATCGTGAACCGACGGGTGCTGACTGAGCACGTTCTCGGCTTCCTGCGGATAAATGTTGACACCGCCTGAAACGATCATGTTGGCCAGGCGGTCGGTGAGGAAAAGGTAGCCGTCCGCATCCAGAAATCCGATGTCGCCGTAGGTGGCCCACCCGTCGGCATTGCGAGACTGTTGCGTCTTTTGCAGGTCGCCGTGGTATTCGAACGGCGGCCCGCCCGAGAACCAGACCACACCGGGCTTGCCCTCTGGCATAGGCCCGCCCTCTTCGCCCAGGATATGCACCGCGCCGAACTCGGGCCGGCCCACCGAACCTTGGTGCTCCAGCCACTCCTTCGAGTTCAGCGAGGTGCGGCCTGCGAGCTCGGTGCCGCTGTAGTACTCGTAGAGGATCGGCCCCCACCAGTCGATCATGGCCTGCTTGACCCAGACCGGACAGGGAGCTGCAGCGTGAACGGCGAACCTTAAGCTGGACAGGTCGTGGCCGAGCCGTTCGCTCTCCGGCAGCCGAAGCATGCGAATGAACATGGTCGGCACCCACTGGCTGTGGGTCACGCGATAGCGTTCGATCGCCTGCAGCGCCGCCAGTGCGTCGAACTTCTCCATCATCACGCAACTGCCGCCTTGCCGCATCACGTTCATGTTCCAGCGCACGGGGGCCGTGTGATAGAAGGGCGCGGTCGACAGATAGACCGTGTTGCGGTCGAAGTCTTTCCACCGAGTGCGGTCGTTGGGTTCGGCCACGAAGAAGCTGTTGGCGCCAGCGAGCGGCCGCTTGATTCCCTTGGGCCTGCCGGTGGTGCCCGACGAATAGGAGAAGTCGGTTCCTTCGAGGGCCGCAGGCAATTCGACCGAAGGCTCTATTTGCTGCAGCGCCGATTCATAGTCTTCAAACCCGGGTGTCGGGTCATCGAGAGAAAAGCGGTTCAGATGTTCGATACCGCCCGCGAGATCACCTGCCGCTGACAGGACGCTTGCCGTTGTGAATAGCGCCTTCGCGCCGCAATCGTTGACGATGTAGAGCACCTCGTCGGCCTTCAGGTGCCGGCTTACGGTCGTGTAGTACAGACCGATGCGTTGTGCGGCCCAGAGAATCTCGAAGTAACGCAGATGGTTGTCCAGGTAGACCGCTATGCCGTCTCCCTCGCGCAGACCGCGTGCGATCAACAGCGCGGCGCAGCGGCGCGATCGCTCCTCAAGTTCGGCCCAGCTGACCGATTGCCCGCTTTCGAGCAGGCGGTAGGCGATGCCTTCAGGGTTCGACGCCGCCAGGCGCATCAGGCTGTCGTTGGGGCGGTCTGTAGAAGGTGTTTTAGTCATGGATGGATGCCAAGCCGTGCGTCAGCACCGCTTGTCCTCGTTCGGCCGCAATGGCGCGGAAATGAACATCCGAGCCCCGGCGCCACAGTTCAACCTTAAGCGTCTCACCGGGATAAAACGGCGCCGAAAACCGCAGCGACAGGCTGGCGAGCCGGCTCGGATCGTTGTTGCAGCATTCCCGCAAAATAGCCCGCGCACTCATTCCGTAGGTGCACAACCCGTGCAGGATGGGCCGGGGAAAGCCCACGCTCTTTGCCGCCGCCGGACTCACGTGAATCGGGTTGCGGTCGCCGTTCAGGCGGTACAGCAGAGCGGCGCGGGGCGACGTTGGAAGCGTGACTGTCGCATCAGCGGGGGTCTCGGGAACGGCTGGCAGTGCGGCAGGCGCCGGATCGCCTCTGCCAAAGCCGCCGTCGGCCCTGCAGAACGATGTGTGGTCGATCGTGGCAAGCAAGTTGCCAGTAGCGTCGTCCGTGATCTCACGGGTGGTGATCACCAGCGCGCCTCGGCCTTCGCCTTTGTCCACCACGCTTGAGATGCGGGTGCGGCTGCGCAGGCGACCTTCCGGCGGTGGTGCTCCAGAAAGCGTCATGCGATGCTCGCCATGCAGTATCCGCATCCAGTCGATGCCGGTGCCGGGGTCGGAAGCCCAGGCGCCAGGGGCACCGAGTACGGTGAACATCGAGGGAACGGTTTTCAGGCCTTCTTCATAGACGAAGGCAAGCTCCTGTTCATCGAGCGGGTCCTGCCCGTAGCCCAGGCTGAGCGCGTACCGCATGCAATCGTTGCGGGTGTAGTCGGTGACTTGATCGTCGAACGACCAGGTCTTCAGTTTTGCGTATTCGATGCTCATGGTGTCAGTCGAGCTTGATTCCAGCGTCGTCGATCACCTTTTGCCAACGGGTCGTCTCGCCGGTGACGAAGCGCTGGAATGACTGCTGCGTGCCGCCAACGGCAACGCCGCCGGTCGCCGCGAACTGGTCACGAATTTCGCTCGACTCCATGACTTTCTGCAGCGCCGAATTGAGCGCTGTGACGATGGCCGGTGGTGTTTCCGCCGATACGAATAGACCGAGCCAGACCGCGACTTCAATGTCGGGATAGCCAGACTCCGCAAAGGTCGGCACATCGGGCAATTCAGCAATCCGCTTGGGCGCGGTCACTGCAATCGGCACCAGCTTGCCGGCGCGAATGTAGGGCAGGGAGGTGATGAGGTTGTCGACCATGATGTCGACCTGCCCGCCGAGCAGATCCGTCAATGCGGGCGCTGCCCCTCGGTAGACGATGTTGACCGCGTTGATACCGGTGCTTGCCTTGAGCAGTTCGCCAGTGAGATGCCCGGACGAGCCGGCGGTGGAGACGGCCATCGACAGGCCCTTGGGCTTGGATTTGGAAAGCGCCTTCAGATCCGCGATCGTTTTCGCGCCGAGCTGCGGGTTGGCGACGAGAACGTTCGGCATCGAAAGCACATGAATCACCGGGGTCAGATCGGACGCCTTGTAAGGCAGATTTTTCCTGAGCGTGTAGTTGGCGGCGTTCGGGCCGAGGCTGCCCATGACCAGGGTGTAGCCGTCCGGCTTGGCTCGCAGCATCGTCTGGATGCCGATCGCGCCGCCGGCGCCTGGAGCGTTGTCCACGATCACGGGTTGGCCGACCACCTCGGACAGTGACTTCGCGACAAGACGGCTCGTTTGATCCAGGATGCCGCCCGGCGCGGCCGGCGCAACGATGTGCAGGGGCTTGTTGAACGCGACGCTGGCGGCGTCAGCGGCA
>JBDTRV010000410.1:0-3391 GCA_039931475.1 Burkholderiales bacterium
GCGATCTTGCAAGTGGAGGAATGATGCAGGTTTTGACAGCGTTGGTGCTCGCGGGCTTTGGTGTGTACGTGGGCGCCTGGTACTTCGGAGAGATCGAGGGCAACTTCGCGCTGCTGCTCTTCATGGCGACCTTGGTCACCGGCCTTTACTGGCTGGCCGAGCGGTTTTATTTCGCGCCGCAGCGCAGGCGCGCCGCGGCCGCGCTCGAAGTCAGCGCGAGCGAGCGGCTGAATCGGCTGGCGGCGCAGGGCATCGGCGAGATCGACGACGACTCGGCGCAGCAACGCAGCCGAACCTTGTCCCAGCCGTGGTGGCTCGACTGGACGGCCGGCTTGTTCCCGGTGATTCTGGTCGTGTTCCTGCTGCGCTCGTTTCTGTTCGAGCCGTTCAAGATTCCGTCCGGTTCGATGATTCCCACCCTGCAGATCGGTGATCTGATCCTCGTCAACAAGTTCACTTATGGCCTGCGGCTGCCGGTGTTGAACATCAAGATCACCGAGGGCAACGCGCCGCAACGCGGCGACGTGATGGTGTTTCGCTATCCGCCCAAGCCGAGCCTGGACTACATCAAGCGCGTGATCGGCGTGCCCGGCGACGAAGTGTCTTATTTGAACAAGCGCTTATCGATCAATGGCAAGCCGGTCGAGCTTTCGCCGCAGCCCCAGTATTTGGAAGAAGACCGGATGAAATACATCGATCAATTTCAGGAAACCATCGGCAAGCACACCCATGGCCTGCTGATCGACAACGAGCGCCCGGCATTCGTCTCGAATGCGAGCGACTTCCAATATCGCGACCAATGCCGCTACAGCGTCGAAGGCGTGGTTTGCAAGGTGCCGGAAGGCCACTATTTCATGATGGGCGACAACCGCGACAATTCGCTCGATTCGCGCTATTGGGGGTTCGTGCCTGAAAAGAACATTGTCGGCAAGGCGTTTTTCGTCTGGATGAATTTCAGCAACTTAAAGCGCATCGGGTCATTCGACTAGCGGCGCAACTTTGAATCAACGGGGACAACGATATGAGGGGACCTGGCAAATCGCGTCAACGCGGTATTTCGTTTTTCGGCTTGATCGTGGTGGCGGCGGTGGTGGTGTTCGGCGGCATCATCATCGCGAAAGTGATACCGACGGTGATCGAGTATCAGGCGATCAGCAAAGCCGCTGCAAAGGCTTCCACGGGCAGCACTGTCGCCGAAGTGCGCGCGATCTTCGACCGCCAGTCTTCGATCGACGACTTCACGGCGATCTCGGGCAAGGACCTGGACGTGAAAAAAAACGGCAACGATGTGATCGTCGCATTCGCCTACGACAAGGAAATCGCGCTAGGCGGACCGGCCTACCTGTTGATCAAATACAGCGGCAGTTCCACGGCGCGTGAGAAGTGATTCGCCTAACGCGCCCCTGACGGCGCTGCAGGGCCGGCTCGGCCATGCATTCGCCGATCCAGATCTGCTCGCACGGGCGCTGACCCATCGCAGTTTTTCCAGCCAGCACAATGAGCGACTCGAATTTCTAGGCGATTCGGTGCTCAACCTGGCGGTCGCGGGCCTGCTCTACGAGCGGCTCGATTCGTTGCCCGAAGGCGATTTGTCGCGGGTGCGCGCGAGCATGGTGCGCCAGGAAGCGTTGCACAAGCTGGCGCTCGATCTCGACCTTTCAAGTCTGCTGCAAGTGGGCATGGGCGAAGCGCAATCGGGCGGCAAACGGCGCCCTTCGATGCTGGCCGATGCAGTTGAAGCGGTGATTGGCGCGGTATACCTCGATGCCGGTTTCGTCGCCGCCGAAGCGCTGGTGCGCCGGCTGTTTTCCAAAATCCGGATCGATCCCGAACTGGCCGCCGCCGCGAAGGACGCCAAAACCAGTTTGCAGGAGTGGTTGCAGGGCCGCAAAATGAACCTGCCGGTCTATCGTGTGGTCGCGACCACCGGCGCGGCGCACCGGCAGTTGTTCGATGTCGAATGCGAAGTGGTGGAACTGGGTTTGAGCGAACGCGGCATCGGCAATTCGCGCCGGGCCGGTGAGCAGGCTGCGGCGAGCGCGATGTTGGCACGGCTGCTGCTCATAAAAAGATAGCGAGAAAGGTCCGTCTGATCGGCGGAAATGGCATGAACGAGGCAGAAAACGAAGCGCAGAACGCAGGCCGGGGCAACGCGGCTGGGGCGCATGGCGAAACCGGCCCTGCTGAAACGCCGGTCACGCTGGACGGAGCGGACTCGTCGGCCGCATCGATCGAATCGGCCGTATCGATTGCGTCGGACGCATCGGAAGCGTCGGACCCATCGGCTCAAACGGACAGCTCGCGCGGATCGGCTTCCACGGATACCTCGCACGGATCGAACGGATCGAAGGGAGCGGGCAACACCGCCAGTCAGCGCACTGGCTTGATCGCGATCGTCGGCAAGCCCAACGTCGGCAAGTCGACCTTGCTCAACGCGCTGGTCGGGCAAAAAATCAGCATAACGTCGCGCAAGGCACAGACCACGCGGCATCGCATCACGGGCATTCGCACGATTGGCCAGGTCCAGTTCGTGTTCGTGGACACACCGGGCTTTCAGACGCACCACGGCAACGCGCTGAACCGGTCGCTGAACAAAACGGTGCAAGGGGCAGTGGGCGACGTCGACCTCGTGCTGTTCGTGGTCGAGGCAGGCAGTTTCTCGTTGGCCGATGCCAAAGTGCTCGCGCTGCTCAAACCCGGCATCCCGGCGCTACTGGTGGCCAACAAACTCGACAACGTGCACCGCCGCGCCGAAATCGCGCCCTGGCTACAGAGCATGCAGGAACGCCATCCATTCGCAGAGTTCGTGCCGATGTCGGCCAAGAACCCTAAAGACGTCGAGCGACTGCTGACCATCTGCGAAAAGTATCTGCCAGAGCAGCCTTGGAGCTACGCCGAAGACGAGTTGACCGACCGCAGCGAACGTTTTCTCGCGGCCGAGACCGTGCGCGAAAAACTGTTCCGCCTGACCGGCGACGAACTGCCCTACAGCTGTACCGTGCTGATCGACAAATTCGAGGAAGAGCCCGGCAAGAGTGGTCCCAAACGCTTCGTGAAAATCGCCGCCACCATCGTGGTTGAGCGTGACGGCCACAAGGCGATGGTGATCGGCGACAAGGGCGAGCGCATCAAGCGCATCGGCACCGAGGCGCGGGTGGAGCTGGAGAAGCTGATGGACGCCAAGGTGTTCATCGAGCTATGGGTCAAGGTGCGCTCCGGCTGGGCCGACGATGCGGCGCGGCTTCGGTCCTATGGGTATGAATGAGACGTGGTCCTCCGGCTTTTCACTCGCTGCGCGCGCGTAGCTCCTCCCAAGGGGGAAGCGAGGCCGCATCGGGAGCGGCGCTTCGGCGACCGCATTGCTCCCAGGCGTCGCTCAGCAGTCGCCTCG
>JBDTRV010000411.1:0-3354 GCA_039931475.1 Burkholderiales bacterium
GAAACGCGCAAGGCAGAGGTTTTCTATTGGGTGACGATCCTGTTTTCGCAGACGCTGGGCACCGCGCTGGGCGACTGGATGGCCGATGGCAAGACAGGCCTGGGACTCGGTTACGAGGGCGGGGCGATCGTGTTCGCGGTTGGGCTTGCGATCGTTGCCGCGGCGTACTTCTGGACCCGGATCTCGCATACCGTGTTGTTCTGGGCGGCCTTCATCCTGACGCGGCCGCTTGGCGCCACGGTTGGCGATTTGCTGGACAAGCCGCACGCGAGCGGTGGCCTCGCTCTGTCCCGTTACACCGCCACGGCCGTTCTGCTGGCGTTCATCGTCGGCTGCATCGTCCTGCTTCCGCAGCGCGCCGAGCAGCGCCGTCCGCGTGTCGCGTGATGTCGATCGCTGGCCAGCGGCGCAATTTGAGACACTGAATCCATGCGCGTCCTGCTGGTCGAAGACGACACGATGATCGCCGACGCGGTTGCGCTGGCGTTGAAGGACGCAGCCTACGCGGTCGATCGGGTAGCAGACGGCCACAGCGCGATCGGCGCGTTCGCCGGCCAGAGCTACGACGTGGTCCTGCTCGACCTGGGCTTGCCGAAGAAGGACGGCATCGAGGTACTGCGCGCGGTCCGCGCCAAGGGCGACCCGGTGCCGGTGCTCATCATCACCGCGCGCGATGCGCTGGAGCAGCGCATCGCCGGCCTCGACGCGGGCGCCGACGACTATGTGCTCAAACCGTTCGAGATGTCTGAATTGCTGGCCCGGATGCGGGCCGTGCTGCGGCGCAAGGGCGGCACGGCTGGGCCGGTGCTGACCAATAACAGCCTCGCCCTCGATCCCGCGACGCGCGAGGCGAGTGTGAATGGCGAAGCGATCCGCCTGTCGGCGCGCGAGTTCGCGCTGCTGCACGCGCTGTTGATCCGGCCCGGCGCGATCCTGTCGCGCGGCGAGCTGGAAGATCGCTTGTACGGCTGGGGCGAGGAGGTGGAGAGCAACGCGGTCGAATTTTTGATTCACGCCTTGCGCAAAAAGCTTGGGCGCGATGCGATCCGCAATGTAAGGGGGCTTGGGTGGATGGTCGCCAAGGCAGCGTGAAGCGCGGTGCGGCGCGCTCGCTCCAGTTTCGGCTGTCGCTGTGGCTGTCGCTGGTCATCCTCGGGGTGGCGATCGTGGCCGGCGCGCTGGCGTTCGTGGCGGCGTTCCGCGAGGCGATCGAGGCGCAGGATGACCAACTCAAGCAGTTCGCCGCCTTGATCGACCGGCTGCAACTGCCGCCGACGGCGTTCGACTCGAAGCACGACGATGACGATACCGACGACGACGCACGCATCGTGGTTCAGCCGCTGTCGCGCGACAGTGCGCAAGCGCCCTCGGGTCGCGGCAAGTTGCGCAACCTTCCGACCGACCTGGGCAATGGCTTCCAGACAGTGAGGATGGGCCACCATTCGTGGCGCGTTTTCGTCAAGCCGTTGCGCTCGGGCGAGCGGGTGGCGGTCGGCCAGCGCACCGATTTTCGCGACGACATCGCAAGCGCGAGCGCCTGGCACACGGTTGCGCCGCTGGTGCTGCTGATCCCTGTTCTGCTGCTGCTCGTCGCGCTGCTGGTGCGCGGCGCGCTCAAGCCGCTGAAGGGTCGCGCGGCCGAAATCGACCGGCGCGCCGAGCAGGATCTAAGCGCGGTCGAAAGCGCCGATCTGCCGGCTGAAATCCGGCCGTTCGTGGTCGCGATCAACCGGCTGCTGGCGCGAGTGGCAGAGGCGATGGAGACGCAGCGCCGCTTTGTTGCCGACGCGGCGCATGAATTGCGCACGCCGATCACGGCGCTGTCGCTGCAGGCCGAGCGCGCATCCGAGGCGCCGACCTTGCAAGAGGCCGGTGAGCGCCTTGCGACCCTGCGCAACGGTCTGCGCCGAACGCGCCAGTTGCTCGATCAACTGCTGGCTTTGGCGCGCGCGCAAAGCGTGACGGCCGGCGAGGCCCCGCTGGCGACGTCGCTGAGAGTCGCGGTGCGCCATGTGGTCGAGGATTTGATGCCGCTGGCCGATGCGAAGCGGATCGACCTGGGCGTTGAGGGCGACGCGGACGCTCTCGTTGGCGCGAGCGAGGTCGATTTGAGGACGCTGGTCGGCAATCTGGTCGAAAACGCGATCCGCTATGCGCCTGCCGGCGGCAGGGTGAGCCTGTCGATCGACGGCACGGCAAACCGCGCGGCGCTGATCGTGGAAGACAACGGGCCGGGCATCGAGCCGGCCGAGCGCGAGCGCGTGTTCGATCCGTTTTATCGGGTGCTGGGCAGCGGCGAGGCGGGGTCGGGCCTGGGGTTGTCGATCGTGCGCACGATCGCGGAGCGGATCGGGGCAAGGGTGCGGCTCGATGCGGCGGCTGCGAACAGTGGCCAAAACGCCATCGGCCTGCGCGTGACCGTCACGTTCGGGGCGTTGCCGCGAAGTCAGTGACGATCCGACGTCGACGGCCGCACCAGGGTGCGTCGCGCCGCTTGCGGGGCAACCTGCTTTTACTACGATATCTGTAGCTACAAACCTTTAATGCACGAGCGGTAAAGGCACTTTTGGCTCGAATTTTGACCGCTTCACGCTGAAGAACGCCTTCACGTTGCGCACATTGGCGTCGCTCGTGAACAGGCGCTGCGCGAGCGCGAGGTAGCCCGGCATGTCGCGCGCCGCAACCACCAGCACGAAGTCGGGGCCGGGCGACACGCGCCAGCATTGCTGCACCGCGTCGTCGGCCGAGGCGCGCGCCTCGAAACCATCGAGGCTGTCCGCGTCTTGCCGATCGAGCGTGATCTCGACGATCGCGGAAAGGCCGGCGCCAAGCAAGGGAGCGAGCCGATCGACGCTGAGCAATGCGACTTCGCGCTCGATCAAACCCAGATCGCGCAGCCGCTTGACCCGGCGCAGGCAGGTCGGCGGCGAGATGCCGGTGAGTTCGGCAAGCGCCTGATTGCTGCGCGATGAGTCGCGCTGGAGTTCATCCAGCAAGCGCAGATCCGTCGCGTCGAGTAAGGTTTGTTCCATGAATCATCATGTCATGAAAGTTTGATTCACGTTGATATCAAAAAGTAATTAAATTACAAAAATAGTGCGAATAGAGGCGGAAACTTCTGCCGCCGCAACGCTACCATCGCGCCATCGGTCGCCATGGGCGCGGCTGAAAAATCCATCTTTGGGAGTGAAGTTCATGTGCGGCATCGTCGGCGCGGTTTCCACGCGCAATATCGTCCCTATCCTCGTGCAGGGCCTGCAGCGGCTCGAATACCGCGGCTACGACTCATGTGGCGTCGCGGTCTATTCCAACGGCGGCGATGCGCGCCATCCGGTGGGCCTGCGCCGCGCGCGC
>JBDTRV010000412.1:0-3353 GCA_039931475.1 Burkholderiales bacterium
CCGCACGAGGTTCAGGTCGTGCGTGATCAGCAACACCGCCATGCCGGTCTTTTGCTGCAGGTCGGCCAGCAGGTCGAGGATTTGCCCGCGCAAGGTCACGTCGAGCGCGGTGGTCGGCTCGTCGGCCAAAAGCAGCTTCGGGCGGCAAGCGAGCGCCATCGCGATCATCGCGCGCTGGCGCTGGCCGCCCGAGAGTTGATGCGGATAGGCGCCGGCGCGGCGCGCGGCTTCCGGGATTCCGGTGCTTGCGAGCAATTCAACCGTCTCGGCCGTCGCGTCTTGCGCGCTCTTGCCTTCTTTCAATTGCAGCACTTCGGCGATCTGCGCGCCCACCGTCATCAGCGGGTTCAGCGCGGTCATAGGCTCTTGAAAGATCATCGCGACGTCCTTACCGCGGATGCCGCGCAACTCGCGCTCGGGCAGCGCGAGCAGGTCGCGCGAGCCTTCGAACAGCGCCTTGCCACCGAGCCGCGCCTCGCCCGCGAGTCGCAGCAGCGCCAGCGCCGAAACCGTCTTGCCTGAGCCCGACTCGCCGACCAGTGCGAACTTTTCGCCCGGCGCAATCGAAAAGTCGATGCCGCGCACGACCTGCTTACCGCCGAACGAGACGGTGAGGCCCGTCACGTCGAGCAGCGGCCGGCCCGCCCTCATCGCGCTGCTCCGCGCGCATCGATCAGCAATGGATCGACGCCAGTCGCCAGTTCAATGTGCCGCGGCTCCTCGTCATCGGGCTCGTCCGGCGTCTGATCGGCCTTGCGTGGATCGAGCGCATCGCGCAGCGCGTCACCCATGAAAGTCAATAGCAACAAAGTGAGCACCAGCACGCCGAAAGTGGATAAAGAGATCCACCAGGCGTCGATGTTCGCCTTGCCTTGGGCCAGCAACTCACCGAGCGACGGTGTACCCGGCGGAACGCCCAGGCCCAGAAAGTCGAGCGACGTCAGCGCCAGTATCGCCGCGCTCATGCGAAACGGCAGGAACGTGACGACCGGCGTCATGCTGTTGGGCAGGATGTGGCGCCGGATGATGTCCCAGTTGCCGACGCCCAGCGCTCTTGCGCTCTTGACGTAGTCGAGCTGGCGATTGCGCAGGAACTCGGCGCGCACGTAGTCGGACAAGCCCATCCAGCCGAACAAACTCAACAGCACCAGTAGCAGCGCGACGCTCGGCGCGAGCACCGCGCTGAAAATGATCAGCAGATAGAGCTCGGGCATCGAACCCCAAATTTCGATGAAGCGCTGAAACGCCAGATCGGTCTTGCCGCCGAAGTAGCCCTGGATCGCACCCGTGACGATGCCGAGGAACACGCCGGTCACCGTGAGCGCTAGCGCGAACAGCACGCTCAGGCGAAAGCCGTAGATCAGTTGCGCGAGCAGATCGCGGCCGCGGTCGTCGGTGCCGAACCAGTTGTCTCGAGACGGCGCCGATGGATTCGGCGATTTGGCGAAGTAGTTGATGGTTCGCGAGCCATATGGATTGGGCGGATAGATCGCCCAGTTGCCACCCTCGGTTAGCGTCTTGCGGATGAACGGGTCGAGGTAGTCGGTCGGCGTTGGAAAGTCGCCGCCGAAGGTCTTCTCGGAATAGTCCTTCGCGATCGGAAAGTAGAACTCGCCGTGGTAGCGCACGACCAGCGGCTTGTCGTTGGACAGCACTTCGGCGAACAGGCTTAAGGTGACCAAGGTGCAGAACAGCACCAGGCTCCAGAAGCCGATGCGGTTGCGCTTGAAGCGCAGCCAGGCACGGCGGGTGGGGGACAAGGAGGCCGCGGGAGCGGGCGCGCTTTCGTTCACGTCAGTCGCTGAACGGGTTCAGGATGGCAATGCCGCAACCTTCGAAATCCCGCACGTTGCGGGTGACGACCGTAAGAGCGTGCACTTGCGCGGTGGCTGCGATGAGCATGTCCGGCTGTTCGCGCACATGACCGCGCAGCGAGTGCAATGCACGCAGCTCGCCTCCGCGGCGAGCGACGCTCTCAGTCACCGGCAGCACCTTGGTGTCGGCCAAGAATCTTTCGAACAAGAGGAGCGCTGCACCGCGCGGGCGGCGCGTCAGGCCATACATCACCTCGTCAATCGTGATGACCGAAACGAAGATTTCGGCGTCCGTGGAGACTGCGAGGCGCGACCAATCCGCCACTCCCGCATTCGGCGCTGGACGCATCAACTCGCTGATCACGTTGGTGTCGACCAGTTGCATTGGCTTCAGGTGTCCCAATTCGGATCATCGAACGGGCTTGGCCGGGTGCGGCGCGGCGGAACCTCAATGCCGTCGGGAAAGCCGTCGGCGATCAGGGCGGCGCGAATCGCATCGAACTGCTCCGTCAAGGTAGGGCGACTCCGCTCGGCCTTCAATCGCCTGAATTCCTCCAGATCCGCAGCCGAAATCACCGCTGCGACCGGCTTGTCACGGTTGTAGATTTCTTGTGGCTCTAGGGCGGAAAGGCGCACGACCTCCGAAAACTGTTGTTTGGCGTTGGCGATGTTCCAAGTCATATCAACTCCTTGGCGATCAATTTTAAATAGACATCATGGACTTGTAATGTGTCCATGTCAATCGAACTTCACCCGCGGGTCGATCCAGACGTAGCTCAAATCGGAGATCAATTTGGTCACCAGCCCGATCAAGGTGAACAAATAGAGCGTTCCCAGGACCACCGGGTAGTCGCGTCGGATCACGCTTTCGTAGCTGAGCAGGCCCAGACCGTCGAGCGAAAACAGCGTCTCGATCAACAGCGACCCGGTGAAAAAAGCGCCGATGAACGCGGCCGGAAAGCCGGTGATGATCGGAATCAGCGCGTTGCGGAACACGTGTTTCCAGAGCACCTGCCGCTCCGAAAGCCCCTTGGCGCGCGCCGTCAGCACGTACTGCTTGCGGATCTCCTCAAGGAACGAGTTCTTCGTGAGCATCGCCGTCACCGCGAAGCTGCCCAGCACCATCGCCGTGACTGGCAGCGTGATGTGCCACAGGTAGTCAACGATGCGCGACGGCCAACTCAGCGTTTCCCAGTCGGGGGAAGTCAACCCACGAAGCGGAAACCACTGCAACTGCCCCCCGAAAATCACCAGCAGCGCGACGCCCAGCACGAAGCCCGGGATCGCGTAGCCGACCAGCACGATCAAGGTCGTCACGAAATCGAAGCGCGAGCCGGCCCGCACCGCCTTCGCGACACCCAGCGGTACCGAGATCGAATAGCTCAGAAAGAACGTCCACAACCCCAGGCTGATCGACACCGGCAACTTCTCCTTGACCAGTTGCCACACGTCCTTGTGCTGATAAAAGCTCGTGCCCAGATCGAACCGCGCAAAGCGCCCGACCATCTGCACGAAGCGCTCGTAGGGCGGCTTGTCGAA
>JBDTRV010000413.1:0-3351 GCA_039931475.1 Burkholderiales bacterium
TTGCACTTCGCCTTGCACGTTCTCTTGCGTGGTCGCGCCGAGGATGCCGCCGATCGCGCCCTTGTTGACCGACAGGCTGATGCTGCGGCAGGCGCGCGAGACGACTTCGAGCAACAGCCGCAGGTCGGCCGGAATGCGGCCGTCGACCCGTTGCTGCTCGACCAGGTAGCGGGAAAAGGAAATCTGTCTTGACATGCTTGTCTCCTCGTTGTTCTTGTCACTCTGCCAGCGCACGCGAGACGACTTCGCGCACGTCGTTGGAAAGCTTCGGCTGTGCCGCGACTTTTTCGATCGCGCCTCGCGCGGCATCGCGATACGGATCGGCGAGCTTTTGAAAGCGGTCCATCGCCCGCGCCAGCCGGGCGGCGACCTGCGGGTTGACCGGATCGAGTTCGATCACCCTGTCGGCCCAGAAATCGTAGCCGGCCCCATCGGTGCGGTGGAACGCGCCAGGGTTGCCGCTGCAGAAAGCGAAGATCAGGCTGCGCGCGCGGTTCGGGTTGGTCAGGCTGAAATCCGGGTGCCGCATCAGCGCCTGCACCTCGGGCAGCACGTTGCCGCCACGGTCCGGCTTGGCCCCCTGCATCGAGAACCATTTGTCGATGACCAGCGGCTCGTCATTGAATATCGAATGGAAGCGAGCCAGCGCCGGCTTGGCCAGATCGCTGTCGCTTGCGAGCAGCGCGTACAGCGCGTTACCCCGGTCCGTCATGTTGCCCGCATCCTTGAAGCGCTGATAGGTCTTGCCCGGCCAGACGGTATCGCCGCTCGCGCGCGCCGCAAGGCACAGGTTCGCAAGCGCGAGACCGGCGAGCGCCCGCCGTCCGGCGGGTTGCGGGGCGGGGCGGTAGGCGCCGTTGTCCTGATGGGTTTCCCATGCCCATTGCCAGTCGACCGCCAGCGCGGTCGCGAGCTGCTCGCGCATCGCTTCGCGCACCGCGTGGATGCGCTGCGGGTCGACCTGCTCGAGCTGCTCTGCGATGTAGCTTTCACTGGGCAAGGTCAGCGCGAGCTCCTTGAACGCGGCGTCGAGCTTGGGATCGCGCAACACCTTCCGCAGGGCTTCGAAATATGAGCTTTTTAGGCCACCACCGCCCGTCGATTGGTCGTCTGTAGCTATCATTGATATAGCATGACGCAACGCGAGGCGCTGCCCGGCTTCCCAGCGGTTGAACGGATCGCTGTCGTGCGCGAGCAGGGTCAGCAGTTGCTCGTCGGTGTAGTCGAAGTCGAGCACGACCGGCGCTGAGAATCCGCGAAGGATCGAGGGCACGGGTTCGGCTGCAATGTCGCTGAACGTCAGGCTTTGCTCGGCTTGCGTGAGCACCACGGTCTGCTCCGAGCCAACCGTTTGGCCGTCCGCCGCGACCAGCCCCACCCGCACCGGAATCACGAACGGTTCCTTGTCCGGCTGGCCGGGGGTCGGCGGGCAGCGCTGCGCAAAGTCGATCCGGTAAGTGCGCGCCTCGGCGTCGAAATGAGACGTCCCCTTGACGCGCGGTGTGCCGGCCTGGCTGTACCAGCGCTTGAACTGGCCCTGGTGTTGGGCGAGTCGCGATTCGGGATTCGCGTCGGCAATCGCCTGCGCGAAATCGTCACAGGTCACGGCGCTGCCGTCGTGCCGCTCGAAATACAGCTTCATGCCGGCCGCAAACCCTTCGCGCCCGACCAGCGTCTGCATCATGCGCACGACTTCAGCGCCTTTTTCGTAGATCGTGAGGGTGTAGAAATTGTTGATCTCGACGTAGCTGTCGGGCCGCACCGGATGGGCCATCGGGCCCGCATCTTCGGCGAACTGCAGAGTGCGTAGCGCTCGCACGTCCTCTATGCGCTTGACGGCGCGGGCCGATGCTTCGTGCGCCAGGTCTTGCGAGAACTCTTGGTCGCGAAACACCGTGAGGCCTTCCTTGAGCGAGAGCTGAAACCAGTCGCGGCAGGTCACTCTGTTGCCGGTCCAGTTGTGGAAGTACTCATGGCCGACCACCGACTCGATGTTCGAGTAGTCCACGTCCGTCGCGGTGGCGGGGTTGGCCAGAACGTACTTGGTGTTGAAGACGTTCAGCCCCTTGTTTTCCATCGCGCCCATGTTGAAGTCGCTGGTTGCGACGATCATGAAGCGGTCGAGGTCGAGTGAGAGGCCAAAGCGCGCCTCGTCCCACGCCACCGACGCCATCAGCGACTGCATCGCATGTTCGGTCTTGTCCAGATCACCCGGCCGCACGTACACCTGCAGCAGATGCTCCTTACCAGCGCGCGAGCGGATGCGCTGCTCGCGGCAGACCAGCTTGCCCGCGACCAGCGCGAACAGGTAAGACGGCTTGCGAAACGGGTCGACCCACTTCGCGAAGTGCCGGCCCTCGTTGCCCGCGCCTTGCAGATCGCCTTGCTCCACCAGATTGCCGTTGGAAAGCAGCACCGGATAACGCGCCTTGTCGGCGCGCAAGGTCACGGTGTAGCTGGCCATCACGTCCGGCCGATCAAGGAAGTAGGTGATGCGCCGAAAGCCCTCGGCCTCGCACTGCGTGAAGAACGAGTCGTTCGAGACGTACAGGCCCATCAACTTGGTGTTCTTGGCAGGTGCGCAGGTGGTGAAGATTTCCAGCTCGAACGGCGCGTCGCCTTCGGGCAGCTTTTCGATCACGAGCACGCTGCCATCCATGCGGAACGAGCAGCCCTGGCCGCCGACCATCACCCGCGAAAGGTTCAGCTCGTCGCCCTGCAGCCGAAGCGGCCCGCGCGGCACGTCGGTGTTGCGGCGCAAGCTCATGCGGTTCAGCACGCGCGTCTTTTGCGGATCGAGGTCGATGGTCAGATCGACGGTGTCGATCCACCACGCCGGCGCCTGATAGTCCTCGCGCCGGATCGCGGTGGGTTCCATTCGGGTGGGCGGGGCGGCGCCTTCGCGCGCGTCACTCAGCAAAAACATTGGGTATCTCCAGAAATTCAGTGTCCCCGGCAGCGGCGTCTTCGCCGGGCCAGGGTGGCGCTGCATTGCGCCCATGTCTCGGGATCGGCAGGTTTAAGCTGCGTCGATCGCCCTCGTCGGGGCCCAGAGTCAGCATCCTCAAACCCCGTGCTTCAGAGACGCCTCGATGAACGGATCGAGATCCCCATCGAGCACCTTCTGCGTCGCCGAGGTTTCGTAATTCGTGCGCAAATCCTTGATCCGGCTCTGATCGAGCACGTAGCTTCTGATCTGGTGCCCCCAGCCGACGTCGGTCTTGCTGTCTTCGAGCTTTTGCTGCTCTTCCTGGCGCTTGCGCATCTCGTGGTCGTACAGGCGCGAGCGCAGGCGTTTCCAGGCCACGTCGCGGTTGCTGTGCTGGCTGCGGCCGTCCTGGCATTGCACGA
>JBDTRV010000414.1:0-3346 GCA_039931475.1 Burkholderiales bacterium
GGGTCGGCCAGATGCGGGTGCCGATCGGCGTGTTCGGCATGATCTACGAGAGCCGTCCCAACGTGACGATCGAGGCCGCGAGCCTGGCGATCAAGAGCGGCAATGCGGTGATCCTGCGCGGCGGCTCGGAAGCGATCGAATCCAATAAGGCGTTGGCGCGGCTGGTCGGCGATGCGCTGGAACAGGCCGGCCTGCCGCGCGAGGTGGTGCAACTGGTGCCGACCACCGATCGCGCCGCGGTCGGCCAGCTCATCGCGATGCCCGAGTTCGTCGACCTCGTCATCCCGCGCGGCGGCAAGGGGCTGATCGAGCGGATCTCGCGTGAAGCGAAGGTGCCGGTCATCAAGCATCTGGACGGCAATTGCCACGTCTATGTCGACGATCCGTGCGACCTGGAAATGGCGCTCGAGGTGGCGGACAACGCCAAGACGCAAAAGTACAGCCCCTGCAACGCGAGCGAAAGCCTGTTGGTGGCGCGCGGCGTGGCGGCAGCGTTCCTGCCCCGGATCGGCGCGATCTATGCGAAAAAAGGTGTGGAAATGCGCGGCTGCGCAGAATCGCTCGCGCTGCTGGCCAAGGTCGATGGTGCCCGCCTGACCGAGGCGACCGAGCAGGACTGGTACGAGGAATACCTGGCGCCGATTATCAGCATCAAGGTGGTGGCCGGCGTGGACGAAGCGATTGGCCGCATCAACCGCTATTCGAGCCACCATACCGACGCGATCCTCACGCGCGACCACATGAATGCCCAGCGCTTTTTGCGCGAGGTCGATTCGGCCAGCGTGATGGTGAACACCAGCACGCGCTTTGCCGACGGCTTTGAGTACGGGCTGGGCGCGGAAATCGGCATCAGCACCGACAAGTTTCATGCGCGCGGCCCGGTCGGAATCGAGGGGCTGACGTCGCTCAAATGGGTGGTGCTGGGCGACGGAGAGGTGCGCGGGTAGGGCGCGACCGCCGTGCGCGACGGCCTGGCTTGTGGCGCGCCGCCTATGAAGTGCCGGGCGGAGGATCGGCATTCTTCTTGCTTGACGTTGCACGTCGCAGCCGATTGAAAGATCGAACTTCGGCCGCAGATGTGACCCGAACGCGTCTATTTCCTCATTTTTTCAGCGTGGCGCCGGCCGCAGTCGGTGCGGCGAGCAACAACAAAAGGGCTGCATGGTTCCGCATCTCGTCACCGCCTTGACCGGCCCGATCAACGAACTCGAGCAGCGCATCCTCGACTCGATGCCCGCGATCGAGCGCTGGTTCCGGCTCGAATGGATGGAGCACACGCCGCCGTTCTACAGCTCGGTCGATATCCGCAACGCCGGCTTCAAGCTCGCGCCGGTCGACACGAATCTGTATCCCAGCTGCTGGCATCACCTTGCGCCAGAAATGCTGCCGCTGGCGGTGCAGGCCGCGATGGCCGCGATCGAAAAAATCTGCCCTGAGGCGCGCAATCTGCTGTTGATCCCCGAAAGCGAAAAGCAGAACGCGTTTTATCTCGCCAACGTCGCGCAGCTTCAGCGCATCTTTCACATGGCGGGCATGAACGTGCGGATCGGCTCGATCGATCCGGCCATCAAGGAGCCGACCACGATGAAGGTGCCCGGCGGCGAGGCGATCCTGCTGGAGCCGGTGATTCGCACCAAACGCCGGCTTGGCCTCAAGCACTTCGACCCGTGCACAATTTTGCTGAACAACGACCTGTCGGCCGGCCCGCCCGGAATCCTCGAAGACCTGCACGAGCAATATCTGCTGCCGCCGCTGCAAGCGGGCTGGACCGTGCGGCGCAAAAGCAAGCATTTCCAGACTTACGAGGAGCTTGCCAAGCGCTTTGGCAAGCTGCTGGGCATCGACCCATGGCTGATCAACCCGCTGTCGGCCAAATGCGGCGAGGTCGATTTCCAGACTGAGCAGGGTATGGATTGCGTGCGCACCAACGTCGAAGCGCTTTTGACCAAGGTCCGGCGCAAGTACAAGGAATACGGCATCCATGAGAAGCCGTTCGTCATCGTCAAGGCCGACAACGCGGCCGAGGGCATGGCGATCACCACGGTGCGCGACGCGCGCGATCTGGAGGCGCTGGCCCGCAAGCCGCGCGCCAAGAAAACCGCGTCAGGGGCGGAGTTGGGGGCCAACGACGTGATCATTCAGGAAGGCGTGCTGACCCAGGAACGCATCGGCGACGCGGTGGCCGAGCCGGTGGTCTACATGATGGACCGCTATGTGGTGGGCGGTTTCTACCGGGTTCATGCTGAGCGCGGCACCGACGAGAATTTGAACGCGCCTGGCACCCGCTACGTGCCGCTCGCGTTCGCCGAGAACGCCTTGCTGCCGCAGCCTGGCGTGAAACCCGGTGCGAGTGCGCCGAACCGGTTTTACATGTACGGCGTGATCGGCCGGCTGGCGATGGCGGCGGCCAGCTATGAGATGGAAGCGACCGACCCCGAGGCCGAAGTGTATTAGAGCCCTCGGCTTTTCACTCGTTTCTCTCGTGTAACTCCTCCCCCCGAGGGTGCAGAATGGCGCCTTTGCTTGCAATCGAGGGAGCCTCGGCGACGAGGGGTTGTGCAGAAGTCCAAATCAACGCTTGGGGCGCTCACGCTCGGTGCGATCGGCGTCGTCTACGGCGACATCGGCACCAGCGTGCTGTATGCGATCAAGGAGGTGTTCGGCTCCGGGCACGTTCCCTTCACGATCAACAACGTCTACGGCGTCTTGTCGATCGTGTTCTGGACGCTCACCGTGATCGTCTCGATCAAGTACGTGGTGTTGGTGCTGCGCGCCGACAACCATGGCGAGGGTGGGTTGGTGGCGATGCTCGCGCTCGCATCGCAGTCGGTCAAGGAACGGCCGCGGCTGCGCAGCGTGCTGCTGGTCGTCGGCATCTTCGGCACCTGCCTGTTCTATGGCGATGGCGTGATAACGCCGGCGATTTCGGTGCTCTCGGCGGTGGAGGGCCTCGAAGTGGTCTCGCCCGCGTTCAAGGAATACGTGATTCCGCTGACCGTGCTGATTTTGTTCGGCCTGTTCGCGGTGCAGAAACACGGCACGGCGGGCCTCGGCAAATACTTCGGGCCGCTGACCTTGGTGTGGTTCGCGGTGATCGCGAGCCTCGGCGTTTATCACATCTTGGGCCACCCCGAGATCCTCTGGGCGCTCTCGCCGCACCACGCGCTGCGCTTCATGTGGGCATCGCCCGGCACCACCTTCATCATCCTCGGCGCGGTCGTTCTGTGCGTGACCGGTGCCGAGGCGCTCTATGCGGACATGGGCCACTTCGGCAAGAAGCCGATCCGGCTGGCCTGGTTTTCGATCGTGATGCCCGCGCTCACGCTGAACTACTTCGGCCAAGGTG
>JBDTRV010000415.1:0-3343 GCA_039931475.1 Burkholderiales bacterium
ACCTCCCCAACCCAAGCGCTCGACCAAGCGCCCGACCCAGCGCTCGACCAAGCGCCGGACACGAGGCCAACCTCCTCCGCCGCTGACGATGCCAAGGCCAAGGCTAATGCCGAACCATCGGCGCTGTTCGTGTCGGGCTGGCTGCACACCGCGCGCTTTCTGACCACGGCCGCGCAATTGCATCATTTGCCGGCGCTCGACCTGCCCGAAATCGCATTCGTCGGCCGCTCCAACGCCGGCAAGTCGACCTGCATCAACACGCTCACGCAGCAGCGGCAACTGGCTTTCGCCTCCAAGAAGCCGGGCCGCACCCAGCACATCAACCTATTCGCCCTGGGCCGCCAGAACCTCACGGATGCGGTGCTGGCCGACCTGCCCGGCTACGGCTATGCGGCGGTGGGAAAGCAAGACAAGGCGCGCTGGCAGCGGGTGATGGCGAACTACTTGGTCAGCCGAGAGAACCTGGTGGGCATCGTGCTTTTGTGCGACCCGCGACATGGCCTGACCGACCTGGACGACAGCTTGCTCGAGGTGGTGCGCCCAAGGGTCGAGCAGGGCCTGAAATTCCTCGTGCTGCTGACCAAGGCCGACAAGCTCACTCGCTCCGAAGGCGCCAAGGCGCTGTCGATCGCGCGCCTTTCTGCCGGCGGTGGGCAGGCCATGCTGTTTTCGGCGCTCAAGCGGCAGGGTTTGGACGAGGTCGGCCAGTTGCTCTGGCAGTGGGCGCATCCGGCCAACGCGGCCGAGGCGACTGGCGACGCCGAACCCGTCGATGCTGATGCCCAGGCTGGCGCCGCCGACCAAAATTCAGAACAAAATTGACCGTTTCCGCGCTTTCAGTGGTGATTTTCAGCTAGCAAAGGAATAGCAGATGATCGAGACGACGATGCAGCCGCTGCCGCATGGCATCACGCTTTCCTGCCGCGCGAGCGGGCCGAAAGAAGGCGCGCCGGTGCTTATGTTCCTGCACGGCTTTCCGGAAGCCGCGTTCGTCTGGGACCCGCTACTCGAACATTTCTCGAAGCCGGAAAACGGCGGCTATCGCTGCATCGCGCCCAACCTCCGTGGTTACGAAAAATCGAGCGCTCCCAAGGAAGTCGAGGCCTACCGGAGCAAGCATCTGGTGGCCGACGTCGCGGCGCTGATTGCGTCGCAAGGCGGCTCGATCGAATGTCTGATTGCGCATGACTGGGGCGGCGCGCCGGCCGGGGGCCGTGCCAACCAGCACCCCGAGCTCATCGAGAAGCTCGCGATCATCAATTCGCCGCACGCCGGCACGTTCCAGCGCGAGCTCAGCAGCAACCCGAAGCAGCAGGCCGCGAGTTCGTACATGAACTTTTTGATCCGGCCCGACGCTGAAGAGCTGCTATCCCAGAACGACTTCAAGCGGCTGCGCGAATTTTTCCTCGGGCTTGGCGCCGCCAACGGGCCCAATGCGTGGTGGACTCCAGAGATCGAGCAGCAGTACCGCGAAATCTGGCAGGCGGGCCTGACTGGGCCGCTCAACTGGTATCGCGCCACACCGCTGCGCCCGCCACGCGAAGGCGACCCGGCCGCCGCCGACGTGAAGCTGCCGCGCGAATGGCTTACCGTCGACGTGCCGACCCTGGTGCTGTGGGCGATGGACGACGTCGCTCTGCCGCCGTCGCTGGTCGATGGCCTCGAAGACTATGTGAGCGACCTGCGCCTGCACCGCATCGAAGGCGCGACGCACTGGATCGTGCATGAGAAGCCGCAACTCGTGATCGAGCATCTGACGCGATTTTTGCTAGAAAAAACGTAGCTACAGAACGATAGTGGGCGAGCGAAAACGCCAGAAAATTTCTTGAAAGCGGTCGAGAAAAACGGCCCGCACCGGCCTCGGACTTCGCACCTGCCGGCGACCCCATCTCAATACACCGACGGCTCCCCCGCCGGCCGCGTTTTAAACCGCTTGTGCACCCAGTAGTACTGCGCCGGCATCTGCTCAATCCACTCTTGTAGCCGACGGTTCATCAGCGCCGTGTCGGCCACCGGATCAGCGCTCGGAAAATCCTCCCACGCCGGATGCACCGTGACTTCGTACCCCTCATCCGTCATGCGCGCGGTGACCGGCACCACCTTGGCGCGCCCGAGCCGCGTGAAGCGCGAAAGCGACGGCACGGTGGCGGTCGGCACGCCGAAGAACGGCACGAACACCGACTCTGCCGGTCCGAAATCCATGTCCGGCAGCAGATACAGCGGCTCGCCGCGCCGGATCGCGGCGACGATCGACTTCACGCCGGAAGACTTGCGCAACAGCCGTGCGTTGCCAAAGCGCTGGCGCCCGCGCGCGATCCAGGCGTCGGCCACCTTGTTGGTCTGCTCGGTGAAGATCGTGTCGAAGTTGCGCGCGACCTGTTGCGACAGCGCGGTGGCGCCCGCGTCGAGCCCCAGGAAATGGGGCGCGAAGATCACGATCGGCGCATTGCCCTCGAACTGCGCCACGTCGCCGACCAATTTCAGCCGCCGCCGGGTCACATCGGGGCTGGCGTGCCAAAGCCAGGCGCGATCCAAAAAGGTTTGCGCAAAAACCCGAAAGTGCTGCTTCGCCAGATCGATTCGCTGGGCTTCTGGCAACTCCGGAAAGCACAGCCCGAGGTTGGCGAGTGCGATCTTGCGGCGCTTCGGGATGGCGAGATACAGCACGCTCGCAATGCCGGCGCCGATCCCGCGCAGCCATGACAGCGGCAGCAGGGCCAGCGCGCGCATCAGCAAGATACCGAGTCGGGTCAGCATGGTGCCCCTACCCCGCCGCCGCCGGCTGGCGCGGCTGTTTGTAGCGGCCGTAGCCCCACAGATACTGCGTTGGACATTCGCGGATCAGTGCCTCCATCTCTCGGTTGATCTGCAGCACCGCCGCATCCAGATCGGCCGACAGCGGCTCGGCCAGCGGCCGCAGGTGCAACTTGAAGCCGTGCCCCCACGCCAGCCGCTCACCCCAGATCAGCAGCACCGCGCAACCGGTCTGCAGCGCCAGCCGCGCCGACAGGGTCATCGTGTAGGCCGGTCGGCCGAAAAATGGCGTCCACTGGCCCATGCCTTCTGGCGGCACCTGGTCCGGCAGCAGGCCGATCGCGTGGCCCGAGCGCAGCGCCTTGATCATTTGACGCACGCCGGCCAAGGTGGTCGGCGCGGCTTTCAGCCCGGGCCGATCGCGCGCGGTCTCCATCAAGGCCGACAACCACGGCTGGCGGGATGGCCGAAACCGCACCGTGATCGGTCCATGGCGCGGGCCGTAGCGCTCTGCCAGCCCTTGCGCCGTCGCCTCAAAGCAACCCATGTGCGGCGTGAGGAAAAGCACCCCGCGCCCGGCCGCGTAGGC
>JBDTRV010000416.1:0-3330 GCA_039931475.1 Burkholderiales bacterium
CGCCCATGGTGTGCGCGAACGAGAGCACCGCCGCCGTCACGAAGCCGGGCCGCGCCAGCGGCAGCGCCACGCTGAAGAAGCGGTCCCACGGGCCGGCACGCAAGGTCGCGGCGACCTCGAACGGGCGGGTGCCGATCGCCTCGAAAGCGTTGGTCAAGGGCTGCACCGCGAATGGCAGCGAATAAATGATCGAGCCGACCACCAGCCCGGCGAATGTGAATGGCAGCAGCGAGAATCCCACCGCGTGCATCGCGCCGCCGATGGGGCCGTTCGGCCCGAGCGCGACCAGCAGATAAAACCCGAGCACCGTGGGCGGCAGCACCAGCGGCAGCGCGACCAGCGCATGCACCGGCGCGCGCCAGCGCGACGTGGTGCGGGCTAGCCACCAGGCCAGCGGCGTCGCCAGGAGCAGCAGCAACGCGGTGCTGACCGCGGCCAGCCGCAGGGTGAGCGCGACGGCCTGCCAATCGTCGTGGGTGAAAACCATCCGGGGATGGTATGCGAGCCTCGGCGGCGCCGCGGCGCACCCGCCATGGCAACCCCCGTTTCGCCAGGCTTTGGCACGCGCCTTCCGCGCGCCGGCTCCGCCAAACAAGCCACGCCGCCAGCCCCCGCGTGATCGCGGATCAGGTCAGCGCCGCCAGCAGCGCGCGGTTGAAGCCTTGGGCATCCTCGAACTGCACCCAGTGTCCCGCCCCCGCGATCGTGATCAGCGACTGAAACCCCGGCGCCTGGGCCAGCGCAGGTTCGATCACCTCGGGGCGATCGCGATACAGCGCGTCGAACTCGCCCCAGATGCCCCAGACCGGGCACCGAACGCGCGGCAAGGTGCGCAGCAGCACGTCGGTCTTCGAGATGCGGCGGCGCGGCATTCGGTCCCGCACCAGGTTCTCGCTGTGCAGGGTCAAGGTGAGTTCGTCGATGGTGGCTTCGCGCGCGACCATCAGCGCCTTGAGGTTGTGCGCCATCGCGGCGTCGCGCTCCGGGCCTTCGGCCAGATGGGACCACGAGCGAAGATGCAGCCTGCGCCCAGGGTCGGCGATCAGCGCCTCGGCGCCGACCAGCACCAGCCGACGCACGCGCTCGGGATGCTCGGCCGCCAGAAAGCCCGCGACCATGCCGCCGAACGAGAAACCGGCCACGTCGCACAGCTCCGTGCCGATCAACTGCTGCAAGCCGCGCTCGATCCATTGGGTCATCGCATCCGCGTCGTGCCCGGCCGGCGGTTTGGCCGAATCGCCGAAGCCGGGCAGATCGGGCGCGAGCACCTTGCGCCCGGCCGCCACCAGCGGGCCGATGTTGCGCACCCAGTGGGTCCAGCTACCGGCGCCGCCGTGCAGCAGCACGATCGGCGCGCCCTCGCCTGACCCGCCCCAGACGTGCCAGACCATCGACTGGTCGCCGCATGGGGTTTCGATGCGTTCGGCCGCCGCCTCGATGGCGGTGGCATCGGCGCGGCTGGTGATGGCAGGAGGCAGGGAGGCGGGCAGGGTCACGGGCAATCCTTCAGTATCAGGTTCTCTCGAATCACCCGGCAATGCGAGGCGAGGTCTACCCAAGGATTCTTGCGCGAAAAGCAGGCCCTGCCGCCGGCGCCCGATTCAGGCGCTGCCGCTTGCCCCAGACTCAGGCGCGAGTTCTCAACCGATGCGCCTTGCTCCCACCGCAAGCGCGCCTCAAAGCTTGACGCCAGCCCCCTTCACCGTCGGCCCGAGCACCTCGACCTGCTCCTTCACGTATTTTTGATATTCCGCCACGCTTTTCGGCTTGGCGACGATGCCCAGTTCGCCGTCGACCACGACCGGCTGGCCGAGCTTTTTCGACAGGTGATCGGCCAGCACCCGCGCCACGATGTCGCTACCGCCGCCGGCGGTGAAGGTGAGTTTGATCGGCTTTTCCGGCCAGACGGCCAGGGTCGAGCTGAGCGGTAGCGCGAAGGCAGCGGCGCCGGCGAGCAACGCCTGCAACCAGTGGCGGCGGGGGCGAAAGGAGGTTTTTTCATCGGGGGAGGCCCTTTGGACGGATAAGGCGAACCCCCCATGGTGCGGGCGAGGTCGTTATGCGCCTATGGGGCAAGCCGATAGCCGAATGACTCGATGATCGAACGCGCTTTTTCTCCGCGCAGGAACGCCATCAACTTGCGCGCGGCGGGAAGATCGGCGCCGCTGGCCAATAGCACCGCGTCCTGCCGGATCGGCGCGTAAAGCGTCTGCGGCACCACCCAGGCCGAGCCGCTCGCGATCTTGCCGTCCTTCATGATCTGCGACAGCGCGACAAAGCCCAGTTGCGCGTTGCCGGTCGAGACGAACTGCCAGGTTTGCGCGATGTTCTCGCCCTGCACGATTTTTGGCTCGAGCGCCAGTTCAATCCCCATCCCGCGCAGCACCTCGACCGCCGCCGCGCCGTAGGGCGCCAGCCGCGGGTTGGCGATCGCGAGCCGATCGAACCCGCCGCCGCGCAGCACGTCGCCGGTGGGATCGACCACGCCGGGTTGCGCACTCCACAGCGCGAGACGGCCGATCGCGTAGGTGAAGCGCGAGTCGGGCGCGGCCAGGCCTTCTCGCACCAGCCGTTCGGGCGTGTCCGCGTCGGCCGCGAGCAGGAGCTGGAACGGCGCGCCGTTCTTGATCTGGGCGTAGAGCTTGCCGGTGGAGCCGGTGGAGACCTGCACACCGTGGCCGCTTTCGCGCTCGAACGCGGCAGCGATGTCGCGCATCGGCGCGGTGAAGTTGGCCGCGACGGCGACGCTGACCTGCGCCGGGTCCGCCGCGTGGGCCGCACTGGCAGCGAGCGCCAGGGCCAGCGCCATCGCGGCCGGAAACAGCCACGCCAGAACGGTCCGTGCCACAACTGGCTCACACCGGATTTTTACTACGGAAACAATAGCTGAAAACTTATACTGGGCGCGCGGTGAGGCTAAATAAAGTGCGAATTTCCTTAGCTGCGCGCGCCGCGCGTGCGGGCGGGTGCGCGAATCCGAGTGCGGCAACGTGGGTTGGTGCCCGATTCCGCGCCCGGCACGCGCGGTCGAAAACAGCCGCCGCCCCCACTGCGGGAAAGCCCCGATCCCCGTTGTGCTGGCGCGCGCGGGCGATGTTGCGCACAATGGTCGGGCCAGGCGTTCAGCCGATTTCGACCCACCAAGTAGGAGACGAGTCATCATGCAGGTCCAGTTCAAAGTCAATGGCAAGTCGCACAGTATCGACGTGCCGACCAATACCCTGCTGGTGCAGGCGCTTCGCGAGAACCTGCTCCTCACGGGCACGCACGTCGGCTGCGACACCGCGCAATGCGGCGCCTGCACCGTGTTCGCCAACGGCGAGGCGATCA
>JBDTRV010000417.1:0-3328 GCA_039931475.1 Burkholderiales bacterium
CGATGGTCTTGCCGTCGGCCTCCAGGCTGCCGTCCATCATGACCGAGCTGAAGCCGAGGTCGATCGCGCCCCGGCACACGTCGGGGCTTTGGCCGTGGTCCTGGTGCATCACGAGCGGGATCTTCGGATACGCCTCGAGCGCGGCCAGGATCAAATGCTTGATGAACGGCTCGCCCGCGTATTTGCGCGCGCCGGCCGACGCTTGCAGGATCACCGGCGCGCCGACTTCATCGGCCGCCGACATCACGGCTTGCACCTGCTCCAGGTTGTTGACGTTGAAGGCCGGAATGCCATAGCCGTTTTCAGCGGCATGGTCGAGCAGTTCGCGCATCGAGACGAGTGGCATGGAAAGTCCTCTTGATTGAAATGAACAGGAAAGTGGGCGCCCAATCAAGCACTTGAAGTGCCGGGAGGGCAACATTTCATTCTAACGAGCGCCCCGGGCTGCATCTGCCGGGTTGGCAAGGCCCAGAAACTCGAGGATCGGTGGAAGCACCGGCCCGCCCAGCCATTCGAGCGGATCGGCCACCGCCGCGATCAGGGTGACGTGGCCGAGGTCGCCCCAGATGTGCTTTTCAACCGGCACGCCGGCCGCGCGCAGCTTGTCCGTCATCTGGCCGGTGCTGCGCTCGGGGTTGACGACTTCGTCATCCGCCGCCGCCATCAAAAGGGCCGGCGGCGAGGCGGCGGAGGCTTGCGCCAGCGGCTGGGAGTCAGGCGGTGTATCGGGCCAGTTGAACGCGACCTGCGCCTCGGGGTTGATGATCGGCAGAAAATCGTAGGGACCAGCCAGGCCGATCCAGCCAGCAAGCTGCTTCGGACTTGCACCCAGGCTTCCGAGCCAGCGCGCATCGAGCGCGACCATCGCCGCGTTGTAGCCGCCCGAGCTGTGGCCCATGACGAACACACGCTTCGGGTCCGCGCCGAGCCGCGCCGCGTTGTCAAGCGCCCACTTGACCGCGTTCGCGCTGTCTTTGACAAACGCTGGATAAGTGAATTGAGGCGACAGCCGGTAGTCCGGGATCACGACCACCGCGCCGCGCGACGCCAGCGCCTCGCCCACGAAGCGATAGTCGGCCCGGTCACCGCTGCTCCAGGTGCCGCCGTAGAAGAACACGACCAGCGGCCGCGCGCCATCGGCCGGTGGCGTTTCAGCCAACGGTAGGTAAAGATCGAGCTGCTGGCGCGGGCCGCTGCCGTAGGGAATACCGCCTTCCAGCCGATAGGTACCGGAGGGCACGACGCTGTTGAGCAGTTTGACCGGTGCGCAGGCGGCGACGGCCAACACGCCGAGCGCGGCCGCGCCCAGCAGCAGCGCGGTTCGCGGTGAAGAAAGAAGTTTCATGCTGGTGATATCAGAGCGAAATTGGGCGCTGGATGTACTCGAGGGCCCATGAGGTTAGCCACTGCCAACGACAAATGGGTTCGTAGGGATCAAGTGGCCTTGGCTTTCGGGTCGACCGGGAGCACGCTACAGCCGAACGGGGTGTCGCCACACGGATCGACCGCGTGGCCACGCTGCGTCAGGCTGGTCTTGAGGCCTTGGGAAATGCCGGCGCCGTCTTCGACCATGCAAATTCGCATCGCGGCATTGTGGTCAATGCGGCGTGCTGCAGCGCGCGGGTAGCGGGTAGCGGGTAGCGGGTAGCGGGTAGCGGGTAGCGGGTAGCGGGTAGCGGTGAGTCGGCAGCGGCGAGTGAGCTTGTGGGTGCGTTTGATCTACGATTTCAGAGATATTTCAGGCCTAACCGCTCGTCCAATCTCGATATTGAGCTACATTTTGTATAGCGTCAACTCTTTGCCCGCGCCTCGAGTATCTGAAGCGCCGGCAACGCCTTGCCTTCGAGCATCTCCAGAAACGCACCGCCGCCGGTCGAGATGTATCCGATGTCGTTTTCGATGCCGTATTTGGCAATCGCAGCCAGTGTGTCGCCGCCGCCGGCGATGCTGAAAGCCAGCGAAGCCGCGATCGCGCGCGCGACGGTTTCGGTGCCGTGCGAGAAAGCGTCGAACTCGAACACGCCGACCGGGCCGTTCCAGACGATGGTGCCGGCCGATTGCAGCTTTTTGGCGAGCAGCGCGGCGGTATCGGGGCCGATGTCGAGGATCAGGTCGTCGTCCTGCACATCACTGGCGGGCTTGGTCGTCGCCTTGGCATCGGCGGCGAAGCTTTTGGCGCAGACCACGTCGGTCGGGATCGGCACTTCGGCGCCGCGTTGTTTCATAGAGCCGATCACGACACGCGCATCGCCGACCAGGTCGGCCTCGGCCAGCGACTTGCCGATCGGCAACCCCTCGGCCAGCATGAAAGTGTTGGCAATGCCTCCGCCCACGATCAGGCCATCGACCTTGTCCGCAAGGCTTTGCAGGATCGTGAGCTTGGTGCTGACCTTGGAACCCGCGACGATGGCCACCAGCGGGCGTTTCGGGTTGGCCAGCACCTTGGTGATCGCGTCGATCTCGGCTGCGAGCAACGGGCCGGCGCACGCGACCGGCGCGTATTGCGCGATGCCGTAGGTGGTGCCCTCGGCGCGGTGCGCGGTGCCGAACGCATCGTTCACATAGATGTCGCAGAGCTTCGCCATCTTCTTCGCGAGTGGCTCGTCGTTCTTCTTCTCGCCCTTGTTGACTCTGCAGTTTTCGAGCAGCACGACGTCACCCGGCGCGACGTCGACGCCATCGACCCAATCGGCCTTCAAAGGCACCTTGCGCCCAAGAAGTTCGGACAGGCGCTTGGCCACCGGCGCAAGCGAATCCTCCGGCTTGAACTCGCCCTCCTTGGGCCGGCCGAGGTGCGAGGTGACCATCACCGCCGCGCCCGCCTTCAGCGCCATCTCGATGCACGGCACGGAGGCCCTGATCCGCGTGTCGTCGGTGATGCGGCCGGCATCGTCCTGCGGCACGTTCAGGTCGGCGCGGATGAATACGCGCTTGCCGTTGGCTTTGCCTTGGGAACAGAGGTCGGAGAAGCGGATGACGTTCATGGTGGTCAGTTTGAAGTGCGTTGAAATTGAAGCTTAACAAGCACCGGGAGAATAAATAGCGCAGGCCGCTCGAATCGGCAAGGCTCAAAGCGCCGGCGACGCCGAACAAGTCTTTGCGAGAGTCGCCGCAGCCTTGCGTTTGAGCTACACAAAATGGCGCTCCGCTTGAGCGACGGGTCAGGCCGAACTCACTGGCAGCTCATAGGTGACCGTCGTTCCATTGGAGACGAGGAGCCCCTTGGCTCGCAGATCCTTGAGCAGCGCCTCCAGATCGTCGTCCGTGAGCTGCTGCCTGAAACAGAGCGTTGATGGTGCTGGATAGCGACTTCAGCGTTCTCGGATTG
>JBDTRV010000418.1:0-3320 GCA_039931475.1 Burkholderiales bacterium
CGGCCCTGCGTCTGATTTTCGGTAATCTCGTTGGGGCGGATCATTGACTCCTTAGGGTCCCGAGCAGTCGTTTCCCAGCGGCGAAACTCCTTTTACTCCGCCCGCCGAAACGTCAAATTGACCCGCTGCCGCCCCAGCACCTCATGTTCTCCGTCCTTCAGCGCCAGCACCCCGTGAAACGCCAACCGCGTCGGCCCGCCCCACACGACCACGTCGCCGTGCATCAGCGGCACGCGCTGCGTCTGGTCGCCTCGCTTTGCACCGCCGAACAGAAACACCGCCGCCAGCCCAAGCGACACCGAGACGATCGGCGCGGCCACGTCGGCTTCATCGCGGTCCTGATGCAGTGATAGCAGCGCGCCGGGTTGGTAGCGGTTGACGAGGCACGCATCCGGCTCGAATCCGGTGTAGCCGCCCCGCTCGGCCGCGTTTCGCGCGAGTTCGCTGAATGACTCGGGCATTGCAGGCCACGGCCGGCCGCTCAGCGGATCGTACCGTTCGTAGCGATAGCCGCTGCGGTCGCTGACCCAGCCCAGGCTGCCGCAGTTGGTCATTGAGACCGACATGGTGAGCCCGCCGGGGGTCGCCAGATTGCGAAACGGCGCTTGCGCGATGACGGGCTTCAGGTCGTGCAGCAGTTGCGGTGCCACAGGCAAGGCGAAGCCGCGCAGCAGCACGGCGCCGGGCGCTAACACTTGTTCCAGCGGCTGCGCATCGGTGCTCGCATCGAACAAATCGAGCGTGCCGTTCTCCATCACGCCGCGTCGTGAAAGATCACGCCCAAGGTGTGGCGCCGGCCTGAGCGGATTTGGCTCACGCCGTGGCGCATGTTGACGCGGTAGAAGCCGCGCGTGCCTTGCACCGGCCGCTGGTGCACGGAGATGACGGCTGCGTTGCCCGGCCCGAGCGGCACGACGCAGGGGCGCGACTGCATGCGCGGGCGTTGCTCGGTCAGCACGAGTTCACCGCCTTCGAAGTCGCGGGTGGGATCGGACAGCAGCACGATGATCTGCAGCGGAAAGACGTGCTCTCCATACAGGTCCTGGTGCAGGCAGTTGTAGTCGCCCACGCCGTATTGCAACAGCAGCGGCGTCGGGCGCGTCTGACCGGCTTCGTCGCAGCGCGCGAGGAATTGCGCGTGATCGGCGGGGAAGCGCGTTGCCACGCCCATCGCTTCCTGCCATCGGTTGGCGATGGGTACGAGGCGTGGATAGAAGGCCGAGCGCAGCGCGGCGACGACGGGTGGCAGCGGATAGCTGAAGTAACGGTATTCGCCACGGCCGAAGCCGTGCCTTTGCATGACCACGCGGCTGCGAAAACGAGAGTCGTCGGCATACAGCGCGGCCAGCGCCGCGCATTCATCCGGTGCGAGTAGCTTCGGGAGGACCGCGTGGCCTTCGGCGTCGAGGCCGGCTTCGACCTGCGGCCAATCAACCGCATCGACACGCGCCTCGATGCCGGTTTCGGCGGGTGCCTCGGCCCGCTCCGCCACCACCGCGGGCGCGCGGTCGTTCACTGGCCGGCTTCCCGGTCGAGCAGCGCCCGCTTGCGCTCCACGCCCCAGCGGTAGCCCGACAAGCCTCCGTCGCTTCGCACCACACGATGGCACGGCACCGCGACCGCGACCGCATTGGCCGCGCAGGCGCCGGCCACCGCGCGTACCGCTTTCGGCGCGCCGATGCGCTGGGCGATCTCGGTGTAGCTCGCGGTCTGCCCCGCCGGTATGCGCTGCAGCGCCTGCCAGACCCGCTGCTGAAACGCGGTACCGCGCACGTCAAGCGGCAGGTCGAGGCCAAGCCGCGGCGCCTCGACGAAGCCGACGACTTGCGCCACGGTCTGCTCGAAGTCGCCGTCGCCGCCGATCAACTGCGCCTTTGCGAAGCGGTCTTGCAACTCATGCACCAGCGCTTGCGGATCGTCGCCGAGCAGGATCGCGCAGATGCCCCGGTCGCTCTGCGCGACCAGGATCGCACCCAGTGAGCATTGGCCGATCGCGAAGCGGATTTGCGCATCCGCACCGCCCGCGCGAAAGCGCTTGGGCGTCATGCCGAGCAGCGCGTTCGACTGTTCGTAGAAGCGACTGTTCGAGCCGTAGCCGGCGCCGTAGATTGCGTCGGTCACGCTTTCCGCGCTGGCCAGTTCGCTACGCACTTTCTTCGCCCGCTGTGCCGTGGCATAGCCCTTGGGCGTGAGGCCGGTCACCGCCTTGAAGGTGCGATGCAGATGATGCGGGCTCATGCCGGCGCGCTCGGCCAATTGCGCCAGCGCAGGCGGCTGCTCGGCCGCTTCGATGAAGTGGCACAAATCTGCGATCGCGGCCGCGTGCAAAACTGCCAGTGGCGGCTGGTCCGGCTTGCAACGTTTGCAGGGACGAAAGCCCGCCCTCTCGGCGCCGGCCGCGGTTTCGTGAAACGCGATGTTCTCGGGCCGGGCCGGGCGCGACGCGCAGCTTGGGCGGCAGTACACGCCGGTGCTGCGGATCGAGACGAAGAAGGTTCCGTCCGCCGCTGGATCGCGCGCGACGAGTGCCGCATAGCGCGGGTCGGCCACGGTGGCGGCGGCCAGCAATTCGTTTCGGGTCATCATGTTCATGGGGGTGTTCCGGTGGGTCGATGGGCCTGAATCTAGGCGCCGTGGCCGCTTCGGACACTCCGCTCCTTGCTTTCGAATTCGAGCGTACACCTGCGCCGTAAGGTCGTTTGAATTCGCTGCAGGCTCGATACTGTCGGCCTCAAGCTGCGGTGGCCTGGCCAACCAAAACGTAATTCGAACAAAAGCCTGCTCATGAACCTTGCATCGAAACTGCTGATCGGCCTGATCGTTCTCATCGTCGTGGCCGCCGCCCTCCTGCTCGTCGCTGGCCGGGTCGGCTGGCTCGAAGGAACGCCGCCGCCCGATCTCGGCGTGACCAACGGGCGCCTCAAGCCGCCGTCGGCCATGGCCAACAGCGTGAGCAGCCAGGCCGCTCTCTATCCCGATCATCCGCAACGAGGTAGCGCCGAAATCGCGCCGTTGGTCTATTCGGGCGACGGTTCGGCCGCCATGCAGCGGCTCGCAAAGTTGCTCGAAGAATGGCCGAACACGAGGCTCGTCGTTAACCGCGCCGGCTACCTTCGGGCCGAGTCCAGCACGCCGGTGTTGCGGTTCACCGACGACCTGGAATTCTGGCTGGACACTACCGCTGGCGCGATCCAGGTGCGATCGGCCAGCCGCCTCGGCCAACTCGATTTTGGCGCGAACCGCAAGCGGGTCGAAGCGCTGCGAGCCGCGTTCAGCCGGTAAGGAGATGCCTGGCCGGTCACAGCTTCGATCGGCGGCGG
>JBDTRV010000419.1:0-3312 GCA_039931475.1 Burkholderiales bacterium
CGTAGCGCAGCACGGGAGTGCCGGGCAGGGTCAGCATCAGGCTGTAGGCGAGTTCAAGCCGCCGGCGATCGTTGTCGAGCATGGGCGCGAGGCGCCTTCGGATGCCGCGATCGTAGAGCTGCATGTTCTTGTCGGGCGCGAATTCGGCGAACACGCGCTGGCGCTGCTTTTCGGTAAGGCGCCCCAGATCGAGCTCGTCGTGGTTGCGCAGAAACTGGCCCCATTGCGACGTGGCCGGGCGCGGCTTGGTCGCCTCGAGCGCCTTGGCCAACGGCCGGCTGTCGGCGCTGGCCAGCGCGTAGAACAAGTTCTGGTTGACCAGAAAGTTGAACATCATGTGCAGCCGTTCGCCTTCGTCGCCGAAGTATTCGAGGTTGGTCTTGGGCTTGACGTTAGCTTCGCCCAGGATGATCGCGTCGCCGCGGCGCCATTGCAGCAGCTCGCGAAAGCGCCGGAGCATGGCGTAGTCGGACTTCGGGTTTTTGATGTTCGGCCCGTTCTCCATGATGATGAACGGCACCGCGTCCATGCGGAAACCGGCCACGCCCAGTTGCGCCCAGAAGCCCATGATCTTCAGGATCTCGGCCTGCACCAGCGGGTTTTGCGTGTTCAGATCCGGCTGGAAGTCGTAGAAGCGGTGGAAGTACCAGCGCTTGGCGACTTTGTCGTAATCCCAGGTCGAGTCCTGCACGCCGGGGAACACGATGCCTTTTTCGGCATCGGCGGGTTTCTTGTCGGCCCACACGTACCAGTCGTGATATTTCGAATTGCGGTCGGCCCGCGCCTCCTTGAACCACGGATGCTGATCCGACGTGTGGTTGACCACGAGGTCGATCAAGACGCGCATCCCACGCTGCTCGCAACCTTTGGTGAACTCGACGAAATCGCCCAAGGTGCCGAACGCCGGATCGACGTTGTAGTAGTCGGACACGTCATAACCGTTGTCGCGCCCGGGCGAGGTCTGAAACGGCATCAACCAGATCGTGGTAACGCCCAGGCCGTTCAGATAATCGAGCCGCCGCGTCAGGCCCTGGAAGTCGCCGACGCCGTCGCCGTTCGAATCCATGAAGGTCTTGACCGAGAGGCAATAGACCAGCGCGTTTTTGTACCAGAGGTCGTCGATCATCGGGGTGGGGCTTTCATGAAGAGGTGGGCGGTCATGGCACGATAAGGGAGGCCCCGCCGCGAGGCAATCGACGCGCCCGGGCACTGTGTGTGCCCACTACAAGAACAACTCATGAGGAAACACATGTCCGCAAGCGACTGGTGGAAGCACGGAACCATCTATCAAATTTACCCGCGCTCATTTCAGGACAGCACAGGAGACGGTATCGGCGACCTGAACGGCATTCGCCAGCGGCTCGACTATCTGATCGATTTGGGCATCGATGCGGTCTGGATCTCGCCGTTCTACCCCTCGCCGATGGCCGACTTCGGCTATGACATTTCCAACTATTGCGATGTCGATCCGCTGTTCGGCACCTTGGGCGACTTCGATGCGCTGGCAGCCGACATGCACCGGAGCGGCCTCAAGGTCATTGCCGACTACGTGCCCAACCACACGTCCGACCAGCACCCCTGGTTCATCGAAAGCAAGAGCTCGCGCACGAATCCGAAGCGCGACTGGTACCTGTGGCGTAACCCGGCCGCGGATGGCGGCCCGCCCAACAACTGGCTCAGCCACTTCGGCGGGCCGGCCTGGACCTTCGACGAGACCACGGGCCAGTTCTACTGCCACTCGTTCCTCAAGCAGCAGCCCGATTTGAACTGGCGCAACCCGGAAGTGCGCGCCGCGATGTACGACGTGATGCGTTTCTGGCTGCGTCGCGGCGTGGATGGCTTCCGCATCGACGTGCTGTATTGCGTGATCAAGGACGACCAGTTTCGCGACAACCCGCCGAACCCGATGTGGCAAGAAGGCGGCAACTCGGCGCACCGCTTGCTGCCCAAATACACGTCGGATCGGCCCGAGGTGCAGCAGATCGTGCGCGAGATGCGCAAGGTCACCGATGAATTCTCAAGCGCCGATTCGGACCGCATCCTGATCGGCGAGCTGCATCTGCCACTGGACCGGCTGATGGCCTATTACGGCCGCGAACCCGATGGCCGGTTCGACGGCGTGCAGCTTCCGTTCAACTTTCAGCTCATCCGAACGCCGTGGAACGCGCGCGCGATCGACCAGGTGGTGCGCGACTACGAAGGCACATTGCCGCCAGGCGCCGCGCCGAACTGGGTGCTCGGCAATCACGACGAATCGCGCATCGCGACCCGCGCCGGCGGCGTCGATCAGGCACGGCTTGCCGCGATGCTGCTGCTCACGTTGCGCGGCACGCCCACGCTTTACTATGGCGACGAGATCGGCATGACCGACGTCGCGATCGCGGCCGGCGAAGTACAGGACCCGCGTGAGAAGAACGAGCCTGGCAAGGACCTGGGGCGCGATCCGGAGCGCACGCCGATGCAGTGGAGCGACGAGCACGGCGCGGGCTTCACGCGAGGCGATCCGTGGCTCAAGTTCGGCGCCGACTGGAAAGAGCGCAACGTCGCGGCGCTGATGCAGGATGAGTCGTCGATCCTCGCGCTGTATCGCCGCCTGCTCGCGCTGCGCCGCGCCGAACCCGCGCTGCATCGAGGCGCGTGGGAGCCGATCGACGCGGGCGGCCAGTTGCTGGCCTATGCGCGGGTCGATGGCGCGCGGCGGCTCGTGGTGCTGCTCAACTTCGGCAAGACTGCGGTTGAGGTCGGGCGGCTGATTGCGCCAGATCGACTCCCGGCCGATCCCGTCGTTCTGCTCTCGACCCGGCTCGATGCCGATCCGGCCGAAGCCGAAAAGGCACGAGCGAACCGGGCCATCGCAGGTCAGGCTGAAGCGAATCAGGGCGGTGCGATCCCAGGTCGCGCGGCTCCGAGCGACGCGGATCGGGATGGCTCAAGTTTGAAACGTGCGAATTGGGGCGAAGCCGACAGGTTGAAACTGCGTCCGTTTGAAGGAAAAATCGTGGTTTCCGCTCGCCAGATATAGAAAGTTCGCTATGACAAACAGAGCAACGTGCCGATTCTGCTGGATCGGTCAGCGCTTCGCGTCATCCGCCTTCGCCCATTCCGCATAGCGCGCCGCAGTCTCCGCATTGGGTGGATACAGCCCCGGCAGCGGCGTGCCGTTTTCCACCTCGCGCATGATCCAGCCCTCGAGCCGTTCCTGCTCGACCGCCGCCTTGACCACATCTTCGACCAGCGCCGCCGGGATCAACACCGCGCCGTCGTTGTCGACCACGATCACGTCGTTGGGAAATACCGCAACGCCGCCGCACG
>JBDTRV010000420.1:0-3293 GCA_039931475.1 Burkholderiales bacterium
GGACACCGCCTTCAACCCGCACACCTGGGACGCGGCGCGGCGCGGCGCGGGCGCGGTGCTGGCGGCCACCGATTTAGTTATCGCGGGCGAACTGGAAAACGCCTTCTGCGCGGTGCGCCCCCCCGGGCACCATGCGTGCCACAACCGGGCGATGGGGTTTTGCGTGTTCAACAACGTCGCGATCGCGGCGCGCCATGCGCTGGAGCGGCACGGCTTGAAGCGCGTGGCGATCGCCGACTTCGACGTGCACCACGGCAACGGCACCGAGGACATCTGTTCCGGTGACGACCGGATCTTGATGGTCAGCTTCTTTCAGCATCCGTTCTACCCGGGAACAGGCGCCGGCCCGGCAGCGTCGAACATGCTCAATTTGCCCGTGCCCGCGTACACCAAGGGCGCGAAAATCCGCGAATTGATCGAAGCCAACTGGCTGCCGCGGCTGGAAGAGTTCAAGCCCGAGATGATCTTCATCAGCGCCGGTTTCGATGCGCACCGCGAGGACCAACTCGGGCAGCTTGGGCTGGTCGAGCAGGACTACGCCTGGATCACCGAGCGGCTCAAAGAGATCGCGGATCGGCATGGTAAGGGCCGAATCGTCTCTACGCTCGAAGGCGGCTACAACCTGAGCGCGCTTGGCCGCAGTGTAGAAGCGCATTTGCGCGCACTCGCGCAGGTATGAGAAAGCCATGACCGATATGAACACCACCACCGCCTTTTCCACTGCCCCTTCCGCAAGCGAGCACGTTCTGCAAAGCCGGGATGCGCGCGGCGTGCTCACGCTCACCATGAATCGCCCGGCCGAGTTCAACGCGCTCAGCGAGCAAATGCTGGCCGCGCTGCAGTCCGCGTTCGATGTGGCCGCGCAAGATGAGGGCGTGCGCGTGGTCATTCTGGCCGCCGCCGGCAAGGCTTTTTGCCCCGGCCACAACCTGAAGGAAATGATCGCCACGGCCGAGCTGGCGTACTACCAGAAGTTGTTCGCGCAGTGCAGCCGCATGATGCTCACGATCCAGAAGCTGCCGGTGCCGGTGATCGCTCGGGTGCAGGGGATCGCCACGGCCGCGGGATGCCAACTGGTGGCGCAGTGCGATCTGGCGGTCGCATCGACCGAGGCGCGTTTCGCGGTGAGCGGCGTGAATCTGGGGCTGTTCTGCTCAACGCCGAGCGTGCCGCTGGTGCGCAACATGGCGCCCAAGCATGCGATGGAGATGCTCGTCACTGGCGAGTTCATCAGTGCCGAGCAGGCGCTCGAACGTGCGCTCGTCAATAGAGTCTGTGCGCCCGATCAACTCGACGCGGAAGTCGAGAAACTGGTCGGCGCGATCGTCGCCAAGCCGCGCATCGCGCTTGCGATGGGCAAGGAGCTGTTCTATCGCCAGCGCGAGATGGGCATCGATGCGGCCTATCAACTGGCGGGCCAGACCATGGCCGTGAACATGATGGATGAAACCGCGCAGGAAGGTGTGCGTGCCTTCACCGAAAAGCGCAAGCCCGACTGGGCCTCCGCCGGGACGCCAAAGTCCCGATGACCGAAATCGAAGCGCTGGCCCGCCAAGCGTTGCAACCCGGGGTGCTGATCGGCATCGCGGTGCTACTCGGATGCGTTGCGATCGCGTATCTCGTCAGTCATCTCGCGGGCCGCCAATCGCCGAAGGATTCGGTCTGGTTCGGCCGCGCGGTGTTCGACGGCCTGATGTTCCCGCTGCTTGCGCTGGCGTTGGCCTGGGGCGCTGACCAGGCGATAGAAGGTGAGCAGGCTTCGCGTGTGTTGCAGCTCGGCGTGCCGATTTTCATGTCGCTCGCGGTGATCAGGCTGCTGGCACGGGTGTTCGCACGCGTGTTTCCGGCTTCGGGCGCGGCGCGCGCGGCCGAGCGCGTGTTTTCATGGCTGGCCTGGATCGGCGCGGTACTCTGGATCGTCGGCGTGCTGCCGACCGTGCTGGCCGAAATGGAGCGCGTGCATCTGATGTTCGGCGCCACGCGCATCAGCCTGCTCGGCGTGGTCCAGGGCGCGCTGCTGGCGGGCCTGGTGCTCGTTCTCGCGCTTTGGCTTTCGGCGGCGCTTGAAAAACACGTGCTGAATCGCGCGATGCACGATCTTTCGCTGCGCCGCATCGCGTCGAACGCAACCCGTGCGGTGCTGCTCGTGGTCGCGGCGCTGGTGGCACTGTCCGCGGTCGGCATCGATCTGACCGCGCTGTCGGTGCTCGGCGGCGCGATCGGCGTTGGCCTTGGTTTCGGGCTGCAGAAACTTGCGGCCAACTACATCAGTGGCTTCGTGATTTTGTTCGAGCGGTCGCTGCGGATCGGCGACATGGTCAGCATCGAGGGCTGCGAAGGCACCGTGATGGACATCCGCACGCGCTACACGCTGATCCGCGCGCTCAACGGCCGCGAATCGATCGTGCCGAACGAGAAACTGATCACCGAGCGCATCGAAAACCTGTCGCTGGCCGACCCAATGGTGCTGTTGTCGACCAGCGTCGGCGTCGGCTACGACAGCGACGCCGAGCTGGTGCAGAAGATCCTGGTCGATTCCGCGCTCAAGGTCGAACGAGTGCTGCTGGAACCGGCCCCGGGCGCCCGCCTTGCCAATTTCGGCGCGGATGGACTCGAATTCACCCTGCTGTTCTGGATCAAGGATCCGCAAAACGGCCAGCTCAACGTGCGCTCCGAAGTGAACCTTCAGATCCTTACGGCCCTGCGTGCGGCGAACGTCGAGATTCCGTTTCCGCAGCGGGTCGTGCATGTACAGACGGCGGCGCAGGCTCCGGCAAGCTTGGCGACAAGCGCGCTCGGCGCTGTCGCCCATGGGCGCCAAAGGGCCGAAGACGACGCATAGAATGTTTTTGAAGAAGGTCGGCACCGGGTGCCGGCGATCCAAAACCTAGAGGAGACTTTGCACATGAAGATACTGGTACCCGTCAAGCGCGTGGTCGACTACAACGTCAAGGTTCGCGTGAAGTCCGACGGTTCGGGCGTGGACATCGCCAACGTCAAGATGAGCATGAACCCGTTCGACGAAATCGCGGTGGAAGAAGCGGTGCGGCTAAAGGAAAAAGGCGTTGCGACCGAGGTCATCGCGGTTTCCTGCGGCGACACCAAATGCCAGGAAACCTTGCGCACCGCGATGGCCATCGGCGCCGATCGTGCGATCCTGGTCGAGACCACCGAAGAGCTGCAGCCGCTGGCCGTGGCCAAGCTGCTCAAGGCGCTGGTCGAAAAAGAGCAGCCGCAACTCGTGATCCTCGGCAAGCAGGCGATCGACGACGACTGCAACCAGACCGGCCAGA
>JBDTRV010000421.1:0-3292 GCA_039931475.1 Burkholderiales bacterium
TGTCAGCCATCCAATCCGCCGTGCGGGCGCATCAGCAAAATCTCGCGAGAGGGACAGCTCACCGTGCTGGCCGGCTCGTTCGACAACGGCTCGCACGCGGACGGCGCGGGCGCAGCGGCCAGTTTCCTGTCGCCCAGCGCCATTGCGTTCGACCCGGCCGGCAACCTGTTGGTGGGCGAGGACCGGCCAGATGGCGCGATCCGCAAGGTCACGCCGGCCGGCGTCGTGACCACGTTGGCCAGGAACGTGCAAGCCAATGGCGTCGCGGTCGGCCCCGACGGCACTGTCTACGCGACCGTCTGCGCTAAAACGTTTGGGAACTTTCAATCAATTCCCGTGACCATGGGCGTGGTCAAAATCGCCGCTGACGGCTCATCGAGTCTTCTTGCCGGCACGAGCGAATCAGGCGCAATCCCGAGCACAAGCATCCTCGGCGACGCCGACGGCCCCGGCCCGTCGGCCCGCTTCAATTGCCCCGGCGGCATCGCGGTCGGCGCCGGCGGCAACCTGTTCGTGGCCGACACCGACAACAACCTGGTGCGCAAGATCACGCCGGCCGGGGAGGTCAGCACCGTGGTCGGGCAACGCGGGTTGTACGGCATCGCGCCCGGGCCGTTGCCGGGGTCGCTGTTGCAACCGTTCGACGTCAATCTTGATGCGGCGGGTGACCTGTACATCGGCACCCCACGCGCGATCCTGAAAGTGCGCCCCGCCGATTGATCGCTGGCACGCCGGGTCGGCAGGCGCCGTTGAGCGCTCGTCCGGTTTCAAGCACCTGACGCCGCGCCCGGCAGCAGCCATTCGAGCGCGAGCCTGCCCGGAGGCGTCAATTCCAGCGCGCGCTCGGAAGGGTGGCGGCGCAACCAGCCCTTGGCGACGAAGTGATCGAGCAGCGCGCTGGCGAGCTTGCCGGCCAGGTGGTCGCGCCGCTCGGACCAGTCGAGACACGGATACGCAAGCGGCCGCGCGCCCGTTGGCGCGATCTTCGAGCGCCAACCGCCGCCATCCATGCCCAGCCGCGCCAGGCCTTGCGCGCCAGTGGCCGTGAGCGCGAAGCGGCCCTCCACGGGCGCCAGCCATTCGAGCGCCACCATCTGGTCGAGCAACTCCACGCCGAGCCTTCCGGCCAGATGCCCGTAGCAGCAGCGCGCCGCGCGCAGGCGCGAGCGGGCTGGTGTCGACCATTCGCGCTGGTGGCTCGAGCGCTCGGCCACCAGCGCCAGCGCCTCGAGTGCACTGGCAATGTCACCGTCGGCCAACCGGTAGTAGCGATGCCGCCCGCGCGGCTCGACCACGATCAGCCCGGCTTCGAGCAGCCGCGCCAGATGGCTGCTGGCCGTCGCCGCGCCGACCGAGCCGGCCCGCGCCAGTTCGCCCGCGCTCGCGTATTCACCCGAGAGCAGAAAGCACAGCATCCGGGCGCGCGTCGGGTCGGCGACCAGCGCCGCGATCCGCGCGAGGCGTGGATCGTGCGGCACCGGCGCGACGATGCGCCGTGTGGTTGGTTTTTCCTTGGCTTGCGCTGTCACGGCAAGGCAGCGTCGATGTTGGCCGATGGGGCGCGCCGTGGGAAGGCAGTGCTGCCGTCGGCCGATGCACCGCGCGCAGAGAAGGCAGCACTCGGATCGGCCAATGCGGAGCGTCCGAGGAGGGCCGCGTTGGCGTCCACCGATGCGGGGCATCCGGGGACCGCTGCGTTGGCGTCGGCCGCTGCGGAGCATCCGCGGAAGGCCGACTTGGTGTCCACCGCTGCGGGGCGCCATGGGGAGGCAGCATTCGGGGGCGCCTCGAAGGAGCCCGGGCGCCGTGGGTCGGCTCGACTCAGGAACGCCGCGTTCGAGTCGGCTGGCGCGTCGGCCCGCTGCAGCATGTCGTAGTCGCGCACCACGTTCGCGACGCGGATGCCGTAGTGCTCGAAGATGCTGTCGCGCCCGGTGCGCTGGGTCGCGCGATGCCGCGAATGATTGCGCCAGCGGGCGACGGCCGCTTCGTCCTGCCAGTAGCTGAGCGACAGGAAGGTGCCGGGCCGGGTCAGGCTCTCGAAGCGCTCGATCGAGATGAAGCCTTCGATCTGGCCAAGCTCATCGCGCAGCGCGGCGGCGGCGTCGAAGTAGCGGTCGGCCTGACCGGCGCGCGGCGTGACTTCGAAGATGACGGCCATCATGACGTTGCCCCAGGTGGCGCCACGGGCGCCTTGAGCCAGGTCGAATCGACCACTTCGGTGAAGCTGCGTTGCTCGCGCAGGATGAAGCGCTCCTGCCGCGCGAACGCGAAGTTTTCCCGGCCCTCCGCGTCGCGCTTCAAGCGCTGGCGATAAGCCTCGTAGTCGGCGAGCGAAGCAAACGCGATCAATCCCCAGCCCTCGTAATTCGTGCCTTCGTGCGGCGCGAAGTAGCCGATCAGGTGCCCGCCGCAGCGCGGAATGATGCGCGCCCAGCGGTCGGCGTATTGCCGAAACAGCTCGATCTTGAACGGGTCCAGCTCATAGCGGATGAAGCAGGTGATGGTCATGTGCGCACTCCTTTTCTTGCGGCGTCCAGTGATTCTGCGGCGCTGCGGTGCAAGGACGTTTCGATGCGCGACGAAACATGCGAGGAGCGGCCAAAGCTGTTTTCGCGAGGGGGCATCAGACGATCGATCGCCGGAACTCGCGCTGCACCGGCTGCCGAACAAAGCTGTGGCGGGCGGCAAGAACTGGCACGTCCGATCGAATCAACGCGGCATGGAGGGTCGATCCGAAGCACCGATTTACTATTAATTGTGTAGCTGTAAACGACCACTGCACTAGCGACGAGGCGCTTTTCGTTCCGATATTTCCCTCTTCAGGCCGCACGCGGACAATCATCCCCATGGACGACACCGACCGTGCCCTGATCGCGCTCTTGCGCAACGACGCGCGCATGAGCGTGGTCACGCTCGCGCACAAGCTCGGCGTCTCGCGCGGCACCGTCAGCAACCGGCTGCGCAAGCTGGAAGACGAGCAGGTCATCGTTGGCTACACGGTGCGCCTGAAGCCCGACGCCGAGCCGAAACACATTCGCGCCTGGATGAGCGTGCTGGTCGATGGCAACCAGACACGCGGCGTGCTCGCGAGCCTGCTCGGCGAGCCGGGGGTCGAGGCGCTGCACGACACCAACGGCCGCTGGGATCTGCTGGCCGAACTGCGCGCGAGCGACATGGCCGAGCTGTCGCACCTGCTTGAAAGAATCCGGCTCATCAAGGGCATCGCCAACACCGAGACCAGCATCCTGCTGGCGAGCTACCGATAGGCCGGCGGCCGCCTTGAACCACG
>JBDTRV010000422.1:0-3290 GCA_039931475.1 Burkholderiales bacterium
TCTTGATCAGCGCCACGCAGGCATCGGCGATCTCGCGCAGGTTGTGGCTCGGGATTTCGGTGGCCAGCCCGACGGCGATGCCGCTCGCGCCGTTGAGCAACGTGAACGGAAGGCGTGCGGGCAGCAGGCGCGGTTCTTCGGTTGAGCCGTCGTAGTTCGGCATGAAATCGACCGTGCCCTGGTCGATCTCGGTAAGCAGCAAGCTGCTGATGCGCGACAGCCGCGCCTCGGTGTAGCGCATTGCGGCCGGGCTGTCGCCGTCGCGCGAGCCGAAGTTGCCCTGCCCGTCGATCAGCGGATAGCGCTGGCTGAAATCCTGCGCCATGCGCACCAGCGCGTCATACGCGGCCTGATCGCCATGCGGGTGAAAGCGGCCCAGCACGTCGCCAACGACCCGTGCGCTCTTGACTGGGCGCGCGCCGTTGGCGCCAGAAAAGCCGAGGCCCATGCGCTCCATCGAATACAGGATGCGCCGCTGCACCGGCTTCTGCCCGTCGCTGACGTCGGGCAGCGCGCGACCTTTGACGACACTTAGTGCGTACTCAAGGTAGGCGCGCTGAGCATAGTCGCCCAGGTCGAACGTGTCAGTGCCGTCGCTGCCGTTGCCGCCCGGGAGCGGAAGATTCGGATCGGGGTCGGAGAACAGGTCTGCGCTGGGCCGGTCACTCATTGACGATGGTGACGTCGGACATTCCCATTGGCGACATTCCGCGCGAATTCAGCGCCGCGGCGGTGCCGCTGCTCGCGAGGATGTGCTCGGTGCCCGGGGCCATCAGCGCATGGGTGCCGGCCGGCAACTCCATGCGCACCCGCTCCGGTCCGATCCGCGGCGGCTCATCGCCAGCCACCGTGGTGGGCCTGATCGCGTTGTAGATGTGAATCACCTTGCGTACGTAGTTCTGCGTTTCCGGGTAGTTCGGAATCTTGTTTCCTGCCCGCTGCACCGCGCCCTCGCCGGCGTTGTAGGCGGCCACCGCGAGGTCGAGCCGGCCCGGGAACAGGTCGAGCAGGAAGCGCAAGTATTTGGTGCCGGTGCGGATGTTGGTCTTCGGGTCGGTCAGCTTGTCTTCGATGGCGCCGAGCTTGTCGGCGCGCACGCCGTAGCGTTCGGCCGTGGCGGGCATGATCTGCATCAGGCCGACCGCACCCATGGGCGACACGGCGGTGGTGTTGAAGCCCGATTCGGTCACGATCAGCGCCTTGAGCAGGTCGTAGTCGATCTTTTGCATCTTCGACGCTTCACGCAGGTGGCTTACCACCTGCTTGTAGCTCGGTGACGAGTCGACCAACGCGATCATGCGCAACTGCCCTGCAGCCGAAACCGATCCAAGGGTCAGTTCCGGGACCGGCGCCGGACTCTTGCTGGTGTCGAAGCTCTGGCCGCCGCGAAAGAACATCTCATAGCGGTCGTCGACTTTCTTGGTCGAAAAATGCGCGACGCCCTTCGCGTCCACATAGCCCCAGACTTCGGCATGCACGGCCGACGCGGCTGCAAGGCCAAGCACGCCGGCAAGAAGGAGCCTTACGGGTGAAAGGCGGATAGAAAAAGACTTGCGTGATGCAACGGTCATTCAAAGTGCTCCATCTGCGCCCGCTCGGCGCTGCGGCCGGGCGGTGCTGTGTCAAATACGTCTTGCGCCGAGCGGCCAAAAAAGCCGGCTCAGGCTCAAATGTCGATCTCGATGGCGTCGCCGTGCAACTCCATCAATTCGCGGCGCGAGGCGGCTTCGCCCTTGCCCATCAGCTTGGTGATCAGGGCTTCGGTTTGCGGGAAATCGAGCTTCCCGAGCCGCACCGGCATCAGGCGCCGGGTGTCGGGATTGAGCGTGGTATCCCACAGTTGCTCCGCGCTCATTTCCCCAAGGCCCTTGAAGCGGCTGATGCTCCACGCACCTTCTCGCACACCGTCCTTGCGCAACTTGTCGAGGATAGCGGCCAATTCCGCTGCGTCAAGTGCGTAGTTTTTCGAGGCCGGCTTCTTGCCCCGGGCCGGCGCGTCGATGCGAAACAGTGGCGGCCGTGCGACGAACACATGACCGGCTTCGATCAGCTTCGGGAAATGGCGGAAAAACAGGGTCAGCAGCAGTACCTGGATGTGCGAGCCGTCGACGTCGGCGTCCGACAGGATGCAGACCTTGCCGTAGCGCAGGCCCGACAGGTCCGCCGCCTGGTTTGGCCCATGCGGATCGACGCCGATCGCGACCGAGATGTCGTGAATCTCGTTGTTGGCGAACAGCCGATCCCGCTCGACCTCCCACGTGTTGAGCACCTTGCCGCGCAGTGGCAGGATCGCCTGGCATTCCTTGTTTCGCCCCATCTTCGCGCTGCCGCCGGCCGAATCGCCTTCGACCAGAAACACCTCGTTGTGCGCGAGCACCCGGCTTTCGCAGTCGGTAAGTTTGCCCGGCAGCACCGCCACGCCGGAACCCCGGCGCTTTTCGACCTTCTGGTTCGCCTTTTGCCGAGTTTGCGCCGCGCGGATCGCGAGTTCGGCCAGCTTCTTGCCCCAGTCGACGTGCTGGTGCAGCCAGAGTTCGAGTGCCGGCCGCACGAAGCTCGCAACCAGCCGCACCGCATCGCGCGAATTCAGACGCTCCTTGATCTGCCCCTGAAACTGTGGATCGAGCACCTTGGCCGACAGCACATAGCTCGCTCGCGCGAACACGTCTTCCGGCAGCAGCTTCACGCCCTTGGGCAGCAGCGCGTGCAATTCGATGAAGCTCTTGACGGCGTTGAACAGCCCTTCGCGCAACCCGCTTTCGTGCGTGCCGCCGGCGCTGGTTGGAATCAGATTCACGTAGCTTTCGCGCACCGGCTGCCCGTCTTCGGTGAATGCGACGCACCAGGACGCGCCCTCGCCTTCGGCATAACTCTCGTCCTTCACGCCGGCAAAACCTTCACCCTCGAACAGCGGGATCACAGGGTCGCCGTTCAGTGTTTGCGTCAGGTAGTCCGAGAAGCCGCCCTTGAACTGCCAGCTCTGGGTTTCGCGAGTTTTCTCGGTAAGGAGGCTCACCGTGACGCCCGGCATCAGCACCGCCTTGCTGCGCAGCAGATGGGTGAGTTCGGCCAACGGAAGCGTGGTGTTGTCGAAGTATTTGGGATCGGGCCAAACCCGCACCGTCGTGCCCTGTTTGCGGTCGCCCTCGCCGGCCGGCCGCACGGTGAGCGCTTCGATCACGTCGCCGCCCGAGAACACCAGCCGCGCGACCTTGCCCTCGCGCCAACTCGTGGCATCGAGTCGAGTGGCCAGCGCATTGGTCACGCTCACGCCCACGCCGTGCAGGCCG
>JBDTRV010000423.1:0-3279 GCA_039931475.1 Burkholderiales bacterium
CTGAGGACGCGCCTGCGGTCGCAGGCGTGCCGAGCCGCGCCCACCGGTGCCCGACCGCGCCTGTCCCATCATGAACCGAATGACGTCCCCGATTGAGCCCGCACCGGCCGCGCGACCATCTTTTGATTCGCCAACGCTGGCAATCGTCATGCCGGTGCTGGACGAAGGCGCCTCGTTGACGCAGCGCCTGGCCGCGCTAAAGCCGTTGCGAGCTCGCGGCGTGCGCGTGGTGGTGGTCGATGGCGGCAGCGGTGACGACAGCCTGGCGCTCGCCTGCACCGGCGCCGACCTTGCGTTGATCGCACCCCGTGGCCGCGCCAGCCAGATGAACGCCGGCGCCGGCGCTTGCGATGCCGAGTTGCTGCTGTTCCTGCATGCCGATACGCAACTGCCCGAGCGCGCTGACGAATTGGTGCGCGCCGCGCTCGCGCAAGGCAAAGTCTGGGGCCGTTTCGACGTGCGCATCGACAGCCCGCGCCGCCTGCTCGCCACCGTGGCCGGCGCGATGAACCTGCGCTCGCGCCTGACCGGCATCGCAACCGGCGATCAGGCCATCTTCATGCGGCGCGGTGCGTTCGACGCCGTCGGCGGATTCCCCGCGCTGCCGCTGATGGAAGACATCGCAATGTCGCGCCGCCTCAAGCGCCTGTCGGGCCCCGCGTGCCTGCGCGAGACGGTGCTGACTTCGGCCCGGCGCTGGGAACAACACGGCGCGTGGCGCACGATCGGCCTCATGTGGCGGCTGCGCGCGGCCCACTTCCTCGGCGCCGATCCAGACCGGCTCGCACAGCGCTACGACGATGCCCTGGAGACAACGACAGCGACAACCATGGTGTCTCCGCCGACGGAGTCGCCGCCGACGCAACCGACGGCATCCGATCCCTATCGCGAGCGCCCTTGATGGCGGCGACGTCGGGCGATGGACACGGGCCGCGCCAATGAAAACCACGCCAGGCGACGCATCGGAATCCAAGGTGAAGTCGCAGGCCCGAACCCCAGCTTTTTCAGTCGCCATCACCGCCAAGGCGCCCCTCCCCGGCTTTGCGAAGACCCGGCTGATCCCGCTGCTCGGCGCTGCCGGTGCCGCACGCGCGCAACGCGGCTTCATCTTGCGCACCTTGGCGACGATGGCCGCCGCCGGTCCGCGATCGATCACCCTGTGGTGCGCGCCAGATGCCGATCAGCGCTTTTTCCGGGCACTAGGCCGCAAGCGCTCGGCCGAACCCAAGCCGCGCCTTGCGCGCCAGTGCGCGGGCGACATCGGCCAGCGCATGGCGTGGGCGTTCGCGGCCCATGCGGACCACGCCGCGCTCGCCCCTCGGCCCGCGCCGCCGTCCCACGCGGAACCGCTGCTGCTGGTGGGTACGGACTGCCCGGCCCTCACAGTGCACCACATCGCGGAGGTGGTGGCCGCGTTGGCCGATGGCGCCGATGCCACGTTCGTGCCGGTGGAAGACGGTGGTTACGTGCTGGTGGCCTTACGCGACCCCGGCGCGGGCACCTTCGGCATCTTCAGCGGGATCGAGTGGAGCACCCGCCGGGTGATGGAGCAGACCCGCGAGCGGCTGCGCGCGGCCGGCGCGCGCTGGCATGAAACCGCGCCGCTTTGGGATGTGGACGAACCGGCCGACTGGCTGCGTTGGCGCGCAAGCAGCCAGATAGACCGCTGACCGCTGGCTGGCGACCAGTGCAGCGCCGACAAAATCGAAGCGATCCTAAGGGACGCGAGGGACGAGAAGCTGCGCGGCGGTTCCGGAAGGGGCGCTGAGCGTCAGCCCGGCGTGAGCGGCCCGGCCACGGCCGGCTTCGGCTCATCCACCTTGATCCGGTTGTCGCGCTCGCAGGTACCGATCAGCAAACCGCTCGCGATCGCATGTTTGGCCACCGCGCCGAGCACTTCGTCGCGACCCGGTGCGTTGGAAAAGTCCGGCTCTGCATCGAGCGCGAACAACTGAAACGCATAGCGATGCACCCCGTGGCCCGGCGGCGGATCGGGCGGCAGCCAGGCGGTTTTCAGGAACGAATTCAACCCGATGTGCAGTTCGGGGCCGACGTCCTCGTCTTCAGTGTCGGTGCTATTGAGCGCGCCTTCGGCCAGCGCGCCGTCTTCTTCTGCCGGCAGGCCGACCACGATCGCATGCACCAGCGGATGCGGCGTCGGTGAATCGGCATCTTCCACCAGCAGCACGAGTGCGGCGGCGGCTTGCGGCACGTCCCACCACTGCAGCGGCGGCGAGATGCCATCGCCGTCCGCGGTATAGCGCTGCGGGATCGGCGCATGGTCGGCGAAAGCGAGACTTTCGATCCGGATCGCGTTCGTGCCCTGACGCAGGTTGAGCTGGTTGAACGCGATCGAGTCGAGGCCGGCGCGCACGCCAGAGATCGCATGGCCAATCGCGTCTGGGAGTTTTTCGAGCATAGGGGTCAGGTTACACCCGCGCGTGCATCGCCGCTGTTCCTCGTGAAAGCGCGGGCGCGGTGGCTGCATCAGCCTACAAACCGCAGTTGGATGCGCCCGAGTGTGCCGTGATCGGCGTGACAGGCACGCTCGCAACCACGATCATCGCAATGGCAACCACCACATCGGCCATACCAGCGACAGGCCCTCGAGCGCGTTCCGGCATCCTCAACGTCAGCCAATTGCCAAGCTCGCAAATCCACCGGCGTTTGAACTGGGTGCAAGGCTCAATGTTCATCGTTGGTTGCGCAAAATGTTGAAGTGACTGCAATATGAACACCGCAGCAACAAACAAGGCAACCGCCGCACCCGCGATTCTGAATACCGGACGAACCGAAAGGTCCTGAGAGCGGGTTGGCGGCAAGGTGGATAGCCCCACTTTCAATCTCATCGGTGACGAGACGAACGCATTTGTTCAAACGTGCCGATGACCCTACTTCTTCTCCCCCCCCGGCACCTGCCCCTCGACGCCCTTGACGTAAAAGTTGATCCCGCCCAGAAACTTGTCATCCGCCACCGCATCCTTCGCGAGCACTTCCTTGCCGGTGTTGTCAAGAATCGGTCCTCTCCAGATGTGGAAGGTGCCATCGGCCAGACCCTTCTTGACCTCGGCCACCTTGGCCTTCGTTTCAGCCGGAACGTCCTCGGCTATTGAGACGATGTCGATCGCGCCTTCCTTCACGCCCCACCAGCTCCGGCCGGTTTTCCAGGTGCCATCGAGCACGTTGCGCACTTCCTGGATGTAGTACGGCCCCCAGTTGATGATGGCCGATCCCAGGTGCGCCTTGGGGCCGTAGGCGGTCATGTCCGAATCCCAGCCG
>JBDTRV010000424.1:0-3273 GCA_039931475.1 Burkholderiales bacterium
CCCCGTACGCCCGGCCTTGGAAACCTCGGCGCAGTCCGCCGTGAGCACGTCGCCCAGGCGCGCCGGCGCCACGAAGTCAATCGCGAAGCCCGAAGCTACCGTCAGTTCGTTGTACGAGTTGCAGCCAAATGCAAAGGCGGAATCGGCCACGGTGGAGATCAGCCCACCGTGGCAAACCGCATGACCGTTGACCATGTCCTCGCGCACCGTCATGGTCACGGTGGCGCGGCCCGGCGCGATAGCGGTCACCGCCATGCCCAGCGAACGTGAGGCTCGGTCGCTGGCGAACATGCCGTCGCGCACCGCTTCAGCAAGTTCTTGGGCAGGGCGATCGGACAGGGCGGGGCTTTTCGGCAACGGAACTCCAGTCTGCGATAACTCGGTTACCGAACGGTCGGTATATTAATTGGAGGTTTAACGTTTGCCAAGCCTTTTTCCTTCGGCCTGGCCGCCAAAACGGCGCCGTCTTGGATGTAAAAAGTGGCTTTTCCGCTAGTGCAGTAGTCACGGAATGCTATCAGTTTTGTAGTGCTACGCAGGCCGTCCCAGGCTCGCGAGTGTTCGCCTGCATCTCGAGCAATCGTTCTGACGCGATGGAAGTTCATCATTGGTTCGAGCGACGATGTCGCGCCAGGAACCCCGCCATCACGCGCTGGGGCTCTCCGCTGGCGTAACACTCCAACTGATACTCGGCCGCCGCCCGGCATGCCTCCTCGAACCCGGCCTGCGTGCGGTCCCGGAAACGCCGCTTGGTGGCGCGCAACGCGGTTTGCGGGAGGTTTGCCAACGCCTGCGCACGTTGGATCGCAAAGGCAAGTACCTGCTCCGGTTCGGCCAGTCCATTGACGAGCCCGAGCTGATAAGCGCGGGCGCCGCTGATGAGTTCGCCCGACAACGACAGTTCCTGATTCAGCGAGTGGCCGATTTGCAGCGACATCAAGTACGACCCGACGATGCTGGCCAGCCCGGCCTTGACCTCCGGTTGCCCCATGCGCAAGTTGGCATGGCCGATGCGCAGATCACACAGCAGCGCGATCTGGAAGCCAGCGCCAACGGTGGTGCCGTTCAGCGCCGCCACGATCGGCTTGCGAACGTCTCGCACTGCCTGGTACATCGCGTGCTGCCGATCGAGCCAACCCTCCACCGTTGCGGCGTCGAGTGCGGCCGATTCCGCAAGATCCTGGCCGCCGCTGAATGCGCGCGAGCCGGCGCCCGTCAGCACCACCGCGCCGATCGCTTCGTTGGCATCGAGCGCTTGCAACTCTCGCACGAGCGCGCCGCGCAAAGCTTGGTCGATCGCATTGAGCGAATCGGGCCGGTTCAATCGCACAACGGCAATACCTTGATGCACGTCGACGAGGATTGGATCGAGCGGACTCATGAAGGCGAAGGATAGACCGTTCGCGCACGCCGGCCGCAATGTTGAAAGCGGCGCGTCGCCCATTGCCGATCGCGCGTGGTTAAAGTGGCAGCATGGCGCGCGCACTCCCTCTGGGTGATGCGGACCATCCAGGGGATTCGCCGGTCGCGGCGCCACGAAAGCTACTTCACACCCGCTGGATTCGATCGGCTGCCCGCGGAACTACTCGGCTTGATCGACGACGAGCGCCACCAAGGTGGTTGAAGCCGTGCACTGGGCCGCCAAAAACGGCGACCGCTCCGAGAACGGCGACTACATCTACGGCAAGAAGCGGCCACGCGCTGCCGCCGCCAGACAGCAAGCGTTGAATTTGCCAAGCGCTGCGGTTCCTCGCGCGATCAGCCGTCGCGCGCTATCAGGTGCTTGGAGTCGCGGTTTGGGATGCTACGCAGTTCATAGCTAACTTTCCATGCTGCACGAGCGGTAACGGCCAAAAAAAGGCTCCATTGCAAGTGCAATGGCTGCGCTCAGGCGACGGCGGCAGGATGCGCGCCATTCGCATCGGTCCTGACCGCGATCGCGCCTGCGGTCGTGACGTGTCCGGCCGCATCGACCAGCCAGGCGCGGGCCCGCGGGTAGGCCGCAAGCAGGGCCTGCGTCCGCGCTGGCGGCAGGATGGCGAGGGCAGTGGATAGGCCGTCGGCCAGGGTCGCGCGCGGCGCCGCCACCGACACCGACGCGAAGTGGTTGACGCTGCGGCCGATCACGGGGTCGAGCAGGTGATGCACGAGCGGGTCGGCGCCGAATCGGGTGCCATAGCCGCCCGAGGTGGCAAGCGCCGAAAGCATCCCGGCTTCGCTGCCGAGCGTCAGTTCGAACAATGGCCGGCCCGGCGCGGCCGGGTCAGTGACCGAAGCGTGCCAGTGTTCGCCGTCGGCGCGCCGGCCGGCCGCGCGCCCTTCACCCAGATTCACCAGCACGTTTTCGAGGCCGCCGCGCTTCATCAGGTCGGCCACGCGGTCGGTGACAAAGCCTTGCGCCACTCCGTTCAATGTGATGGCCGCGCCTGGCCGGCGCAGGCGAATGCGGTCCGCGCCGACCTCGACGGCGCCGAAGCCAACTCGCTGCAAGGTTTGTTCGATGAATTGCGCGGACGGGCCGGAAGCCGGCGCACCGGGCCGCGCGAAATGCGCCAGATAAAGCTCAAACAAGGGCTGCACCGTCGGGTCGAACGCCCCGCCAGTCAGCCGCGCCAGGCCCAGGCTGAAGGACAGCAGTTCAACCAGCTCCGTGGGCGGATCGGCCAGTTCTCCGGCTGCGTTCAGGCGCGACAGGGCCGAGTCCGGTCGATAAAGACTGAAGATGGCTTCGAGCCGTTCGATCTCTTGCACGCAGCTTTCGATCAAGGCCCGCGCGTGGCCGCGGTCCTGGTGCACGATGGTGATCGACGCGAGCGCGCCCATCGCCACGCCCTTCCAGACGCTTGTGTTCGATGCGGAGTCGGCACCCGGCGCGCTTGCGGCGAAGACGCCGTCGAGCGCGGCGCAGGATGCCGCGATGGTGAGAAAACGGCGGCGTTTCAGCATGGCAAAGCCCTCATTGGTGAGACTTCATGGCGCCGCCGGGAGACACCGGCTGCCCGGCTTCCTGATCTTGCGCGACATGATTCTGATGGCTCGGAGGCGGCGCGAGATCGACCGGGCCAAGAACGTAGGAATCGGCGATCTCGCCGAGCCGCACGACCTTGCCGCCGCGCTTTTCGCGGAAGGCGTCGGCCGTGGCCTCGTCGGAAAATGGCACCGCTTCGGGCGCTCCCATGCCACCGTGCACCGCGCTGTCGATGACGAACCATGCAGCACGGGCATCGACCCAGGCGCCGGCTTCCGGCTTGTCCCAATCCGTGGCCTTGCCCA
>JBDTRV010000425.1:0-3252 GCA_039931475.1 Burkholderiales bacterium
CGGATCCAGGAGCTGCTGTACCGCCAAAGCGGCATCCTCGGCGTGTCGGGCCGATCGGCCGATTTGCGCGACCTGATCCCCGACAACCGCCCCGCGACGCGGCTTGCGATCGACATGTTCTGCCACCGCGTCGCGCGCGAAACCGCCGCGCTTGCCGTGAGCCTGGGCGGCCTCGACGTGATCGCGTTCACCGGAGGCATCGGCGAGCACCGCGCCGAAGTGCGCGAAGACGTGTGCCGCCAGCTCTCGTTCCTCGGTGTCGCGATCGACGCCGAGCGCAACCGCGCCGCGTCGGGCACGCCGGCATCCGCGATTCATGCGGACGGCAGCGCGGTCGAGGTGTGGGTGGTGCCGACCGACGAAGGGCGCGTGGCGGCCACCGAGGCGGCTCGTTTGCTATCATCAATGTAGCGCTAAATAGCCAGTGGTCGAGCCGGCACGGCCTTTTTTATACTCGGATAGGCGCTGCCCCACGACCCGATCAAGCGCCTCGCGCAAAACCTGCTCGAGATCGGATGTGTCGCCTCGGACATTGGCATGCTTGCGGCTTGCCCGTTTGCTCGTTCGGCGGCCAGTTGGGGCTGTGCGAGACTCCGGCTGCATCGCCGCGAGCCCGCGAAGTGCTGCGACTGGCTCGCCCCCGCACAACCGATTGAAAGGTTCGCTTTCCATGCTCCACGTTCGCTTTGCCACGCTCGCGCTGGTCTTCACTTTGCTCGCCACCGCTGCAACCGCCGCCACCGGCGCCGGCGCCGGCGCAAACGAGTTGTCGGTCTCGCTACCGAGCCATGACAGTCTCGTGCTCGACCTGCCAGACGGCTGGTCGGCCCGCGTGATCCGCCCAAATCCCGATCTGCCGCCCACCGTCGCCTTTTCCGGACGCGACTCGCGCGCGTTTCAAATGCGGGTCACGCCGATCATGCCGAAGGACGAGAGCAACCGCCTCACACCGGAAACGCAGCGCGGCATGTTGGAAGCCATGGCCGAGATGCTGGCCGCGAAATCGGGCGAGACCAACGTGGCGCCGGTCCAGGAGCTAAGCGCGCCGGGCCGAAGCGGCTATTACTTCTCTTCGGTCGACCCGAAGCCCGAGGCCAACGGCTACAAATATCTGACGCAGGGCCTGATGAGCCTGGGCGGCTTGAACATCAATTTCTTGGTGTTTGCCAAGGAGAATCCACAAGAGGCCGAGCAGCGCGGCCTGGAGATCATGCGGTCGGCATGGCGCGCGGCCGCGAAGTAGGCGCGAGATCGGCGCACATCGGCCCTCACGGCGCGTCCGGGGCGGTTTGGCATCCATAGGAATTGCCCGATAGCTATTGTTTCAATAGCTATCCCGCTATGCTGGACGAGCGGTAGCGGCCGTTTTTTTATTGAACTCACGAATCGAAGCCCACTGTTCACTCACGCGCGCGAGGCATCTCCAAGCCTCGTCGTCAGTCTCCGCTTCGCCCGTGAGGCAATCAACTTTCTGATCGTCGCAACCGGCAAGAGCATCAGCAGTGGTCTGAACCGCACGGCGCAAAGCCGAAGCTCAGGTAGAAATCCTGACGCTTCAAAACCTTTGGGTGGCCGTCGTCATGGAGCACGTCGACTACTACGCCGAGCTCCCGGGACAGCAGAGCGTGCGGCTCAAAGCGCCGGCAAGCAGGACACGGACCAAGCCTTTGCGTTGGCGCAACCGATCGACACCGAAAATAGACCGGCAAACGGCCGGAATCACGCTATGACGGGGCGCTTTTTTGTGACCCCGGCAGGCAATTCAACCCCTCACGCAGTCGGCGAAGTAGCGCTTCTTCCCATCCTCATCCTCGAGCTCCACCAGCCCGTGAATGTCGGTCTCGAACCCGGGCGCCTTTTCTGACAGTTCGCGCGCGAACTTGAGGTAATCGACGATCTTCTTATTGAACACTTCGCCCGGAATCAACAGCGGAATGCCGGGCGGATAGGGCGTGACCAGGCTCGTGGTGATGCGCCCTTCGAGCTTGTCGATCTCGACCCGCTCGGTCGTGCGGTGCGCAATATGCGCGAAGGCGTCGCTCGGCTTCATCGCGGGCGTGAGGTCGCTCAAATACATCTCGGTTGTCAGGCGCGCGATGTCGTATTTGGCATAGAGCTGGTGCACGTGCTGGCATAGGTCCGCCAGGCCCATGCGCTCGTAGCGTTTGTGCTTCTGGCAGAACTCCGGAAGGATCTTCCACATCGGCTGATTGCGCGCGTAGTCGTCCTTGAACTGTTGCAGCGCGGTGAGCAAGGTGTTCCAGCGGCCCTTGGTGATGCCGATGGTGAACAGGATGAAGAAGCTGTACAGGCCGGTTTTCTCGACGATCACGCCGTGCTCGGCGAGAAACTTGGTGACGATGCTGGCCGGGATGCCGGTCTTGGCGAACTTGCCGTTCAGGTCCATGCCCGGCGTCACGATGGTGGCCTTGATCGGGTCCAGCATGTTGAAGCCTTCGGCCAGATCGCCGAAGCCGTGCCAGTTGCGCGTGCGGTTCTCGCCGTTCTTCGCGCTGCGGGACTCGCCCTTGAGCATCCAGGCCTCCGACCGGCCGATGCCCTCTTCGACCAGCTTCTCGGGCCCCCAGACCTTGAACCACCAATCGTCCTTGCCGTACTCCTCCTGCACCTTGCGCATCGCCCGGCGAAAGTCGATCGCCTCGGCAATGCTTTCTTCGACCAGCGCGGTGCCGCCGGGTGGCTCCATCATCGCGGCGGCCACGTCGCAGCTCGCGATGATTGAATACTGCGGACTGGTGCTGGTGTGCATCAGGTACGCTTCGTTGAACAGGTGCGGATCGAGCTTGCGGTTCTGCGCGTCCTGCACGAGCACGTGGCTGGCCTGGCTAAGGCCAGCCAGCAGTTTGTGGATCGACTGGGTCGCATAGACCAGCGACTCCTTCGGCCGCGCGCGCTTCTTGCCCATGGCGTGGAACGCGCCGTAGAACGGGTGGAACGCGGCGTGCGGCAACCATGCTTCGTCGAAATGCAGCGCATCAACATAGCCGTCGAGCATCGTCTTGATCGTCTCCGTGTTGTAGAGCACACCGTCATAGGTCGATTGGGTCAACGTCATCAATCGCGGGCGGACCTTGTCCGGATCGATGTGCTTCAAAAGCGGATTGGCGCGGATCTTGGCCTTGATCGCTTCTGGCTCGAATTCCGACTTCGGAATCGGCCCGATGATGCCGAAGTGATTGCGCGTGGGCTTCATGAACACCGGAATCGAGCCGGTCATGATGATGCTGTGCA
>JBDTRV010000426.1:0-3250 GCA_039931475.1 Burkholderiales bacterium
TGAACATTGAGCCGCGCACCGCAAGCCGTCACGCCTTCACCAACTTCCTGAACGTGCGCTTGAACTTCTCCACTTTCGGCGCCGCCACCATTGCGCAATACCCCTGGTTAGGGTGCTTCTCGAAGTAGTCCTGGTGCAAGGCCTCGGCCGGCCAGTAGTTGTCGAGCTGTTCGACCTCGGTCACGATCGGCCGGCCATGCACCTTGCTTTGGCTCATCTCGCGGATGATGTCGTCGGCCACCTGCTTTTGCGCTTGTGACGTGTAGTAGATGCCGCTGCGATATTGCTCGCCGACGTCGTTGCCCTGGCGGTTCGGCGTGGTCGGGTCGTGGATCACGAAGAACACTTCCAGGATCTCACGCAAGTTTGTGACCGCGGGATCGAACCTGAGCTTCACGACTTCGTTGTGCCCGGTGTCGCCACCGCAGACCTGCTCGTAGCTCGGGTTGCTGACCTGCCCGTTCGCGTAGCCGCTTTCCACGTCGGTGATGCCGCGCATGTTCTTGTAGACCGCCTCGGTGCACCAGAAGCAGCCGCCGCCCAGAACGATCGAACTGGAACTGGTCTCCTTCGAAACGGACGTATCGATGTCATTCGCCATAATGAACCTCGAAATTCGCTAGTCGTTCAACCATTTCGCCGGCCGCTTCAGGCCGAGCGCAACATCTGCTGGAGACACTACCATGAAAGCCAAATTCAACTGGGAAGACCCGTTCCTGCTCATGGAGCAACTCAGCGACGACGAGCGAGCCATAGTCGACGCGGCCCACACCTTCTGCCAGGAAAAGCTGCAAACCCGGGTGCTGATGGCCGCGCGCAACGAGCACTTCGACCGCGAGATCATGAACGAGTGCGGCGCGATGGGCTTTCTCGGATCGACCATCGACGGCTACGGCTGCGCGGGCCTGAACTACGTGAGCTACGGCCTGATCGCGCGCGAGGTCGAGCGGGTCGACAGCGGCTACCGCAGCGCGATGAGCGTGCAAAGCTCGCTCGTGATGCACCCGATCAACGCCTACGGCAACGAGGCGCAGCGCGAAAAATACCTGCCCAAACTGGCCACGGGTGAATGGGTCGGCTGCTTCGGCCTCACCGAGCCGAACCACGGCTCCGACCCCGGCAGCATGATCACGCGCGCCAAGCCCGCCGCGCGCGATGGGGTCGACGGCTACGTCCTCAACGGCGCCAAGATGTGGATCACGAACTCGCCGATCGCCGACGTGTTCGTGGTCTGGGCCAAGCTGATTGAAGGTGGCGCCGACGCATCGGGCGCGAGCAAGGTGGGCCAGCAAGCGATTCGCGGCTTCGTCCTGGAGAAAGGCATGAAAGGCCTTTCGGCGCCGAAGATCGAGGGCAAGATGAGCCTGCGCGCCTCGATCACCGGCGAGATCGTGATGGACGACGTGTTCGTTCCGGAAGCGAACCTGCTGCCGAACGTGAGCGGCTTGAAGGGCCCGTTCGGCTGCCTGAACAAGGCTCGCTACGGCATCGCCTGGGGCGCGTTGGGTGCGGCCGAGGATTGCTGGCACCGCGCGCGCCAGTACACGCTGGACCGCAAGCAGTTCGGCCGGCCCCTGGCGCAGAACCAATTGATCCAGAAGAAGCTGGCCGACATGCAAACCGAAATCGCGCTCGGCCTACAAGGGTGCCTCCGGGTCGGACGCCTGATGGACGAAGACAAGTCCACGCCCGAGATGGTCAGCCTCATCAAGCGCAACAGTTGCGGCAAGTCGCTCGACATCGCCCGCATGGCGCGAGACATGCACGGCGGCAACGGCATCCACGATGAATACCATGTGATCCGCCACATGATCAACCTCGAAACGGTGAACACCTACGAAGGCACGCACGATGTGCATGCGCTGATCCTGGGCCGGGCGCAGACCGGATTGGCGGCGTTTTCTTGAGGTTTTTGGGCCGTTCCCGTACGTCTACTGGTCGTTCCAAGCTATTGAAAGCGTAGCAGTTGGACATCGGCCCGTACAAACCGCTGCTGACCTTGCTGGTGCTGCCGCCGGCGTCGCCGCTGATCGTTGCGCTGTTCGGTCTGGTGATCATGCCGGGCGCGCGACGGCTCGGGTTTTTGCTCACGTTTCTCGGCATTGCGTCGCTCTGGCTGTTGAGCTGCGGCGCGTTTGCTGTGTGGCTCGCGCAGATGCTGCTGCCGAACTATCCGCCGCAGAACGCCGCAACTCTCAAGAAGGCCGGTGCGCAGGCGATCGTGGTGCTCGGCGGCGGCATCACGTCGCATATGCCCGAATTCGGCTCGCCGCAGCCGAACGGCTACACCTCCGCCCGGCTGCGCTACGGCGTCTGGCTCGCGCGTCAGTCCGGCTTGCCGATGGCCTACAGCGGCGGCGTCGGTTGGGGCGCGGACAAGGGCGATGAGCGGCCGCCGCCAGAAGGCGAAGTTGTGCAGCGCGTGCTGATGCAGGAATACAACCAGCCGCTGCGTTGGGTCGAAAGCCGCGCGCGCGACACGCAGGAAAACGCCGAGCTGCTCGCCCCGCTGCTGCTGAAAGACGGCATGCGCCACATCGCGCTCGTCACCAGCTATCCGCACATGCCCCGCGCGGTGCTCGAATTTCGCCGTGCCGGCTTCGACGTGGTTCCGGCGCCGACCGGCTACTACCGCCCGTGGAATGGCAATTGGCTGGCATGGTTGCCTACGGCCAGCGGGCTCGAAGCGTCCTGGTACGTGCTGCGCGAGCGGCTCGGACTCGACGTCGCCAAATGGCGCGGGCCGGGCAAAGCCGAGTCGGCTGCCGCGCCATCTCCCAACGCAAAGCCGGCTGCCGCGCCAGCCCGCTAAAGCCGTCCGGATGTGATGCCGGCGAAGTGATCGCCAACGCCGCTTGGCCGGCAATGACAGATGCCCGCCTCCATCCTTTTCGCACTCTTGCTCAACCATGGACACGTTGAACTTCGATCAACTGAAGAACAAGTGCATCGAGCTTTCCGAGAGTTTTCCGATCATGCCGATCGATGAGATTCGGCTGGCCGGCGCTTTCACCGAGCTTGCCGAACAGGAACGCGTCGTTAAGCGGCTGATCGCCGAGCTGTTCGATCATCCAGGCCTGCACGTGCGGCGCATCGCCGTGAACGCCTGCCGCCGTTCGGGCGCCTTTGGCGTGCCAGGATTGCAGGCGGCGTTGACCCGCAAGCTGGAGGATTCCGCCGCATGGGTGGGGTACAACGCCGCCTGGGCAATTCATAGCGTCGGGGTCGACTCGCCTCGGATCCGCCGACT
>JBDTRV010000427.1:0-3203 GCA_039931475.1 Burkholderiales bacterium
TGTTTCCGGGCGGCGTCCTGCAGGTCTGGGACGTGATCCAGCACGGCTACTGGCATGCGCGCAGCCTCGAATACACCGGCACCACGACCGCACGCACACTGGAATGGATGCGCATGCCGGGCGACCTGGTGTTCATTTTTGCCGGCTCCGTCCCGCTTGCGATCGCCGCCGTCAAGGCGTGGTTGGGCGTTCGGCGATCGAGCCCCGCGCCCAGCGATGCAAAAGCGCTTGCAGCGACCGGGCGTTGAGGTTTGGTACGGTCCACCGCCAACGCCAATGTCACCCCCCTTGGGATGGTCTGACCAGCCCCTTTTCGGCACGGCCCAACGCCGTTCGAGCCAGCAGGTGAACTGGTCAACCAAACGGAAACGAATGGGGCCTGCATGAACTCCTCCGACGTGGTGTTTCTGCTCGACGTCGACAACACCTTGCTCGACAACGATCGCATCATTGCCGACCTGCGGGGTCATCTCGAGCGCGAGTTCGGCGCCGCCAGTTCAGACCGCTACTGGGCAATCTTCGAAGCGCTGCGGCGGGAACTCGGGTACGCCGACTACCTGGGCGCCTTGCAGCGCTGTCGCGAGACGATCGAGCGCGACGGCGCGAGAGGTGCCGAACCGCGGCTTTTGCAAATGTCGGGTTTTCTGATCGACTACCCGTTCGCCGAACGCCTGTACCCGCGAGCGCTCGAGGTCATCGAACACCTGGGCGCATTCGGAAGGACGGTCATTTTGTCTGATGGCGACGTGGTGTTTCAGCCGCGCAAGGTTCAGCGCTCGGGCCTGTGGGATGCGGTAGCCGGCCGCGTGCTGATCTACGTGCACAAGGAGCAGATGCTGGCCGACGTGCAACGCCTGTTTCCGGCGAACCGCTACGTGATGGTGGACGACAAGCTGCGCATTCTGGCCGCGATGAAGGCGGCCTGGGGCAGCCGCCTGACCACGATCTTCCCGCGCCAGGGCCACTACGCACACGATCCGTCGGCTCTTGCCGGGTATCCCAAGGCCGACCTCACGATCGAGCGAATCGGCGAATTGGCCGATTCGCAGCCGCCTTGGCCGCCGCCTTGGCCGCTCGTGGGAGCCAAATCTGCGTTTTCATAGCCGTTTGTCCCGACTGCTCCAGTGCAGCGGTCCTGCGTAGCTATTGATACTGTGGCTATTGCGAGGCCCGCGCAACTCGGCGACCAACGCGCCGCGGCAACGGTCGCATGACTAAAGTCACTTTCCGGCGGTGGCGCGGAAGTGGCCGGCGGCACTGGTCGGGCGGGCGTTGGCAACCGACACTCAATGCAGGTGGCAAAGCGCGGGTGGCGCCGGCCGCAGCGTTTTTTCAGATTCAAATTCATTCATGCCATGACCTCTCCTTCAGGCGGTTCCAGTGCAGCCGGCGCAGCCGGCCCGGCCGATCCCGTTGCACCCGGGGCCAGGTCGCCGGCGCCGCAGTCGCCGATTCCCGTCGTGCTCACCGGTCAGCCCGCCTTGGTGACCGGCGCCAACTCGGGCATCGGCCGCGCCGTGGCGCTCGCGTTGGGCAAGGCCGGCGCCGACGTGGTGGTGAACTACGTGGTCGATCCGGAGGCGGCCGAGGCCGTTGCGGATGAAATCCGGCAAGACGGCCGGCGCGCGATCGCAATCAAGGCCGACGTGAGTCGCGAGGAGGAAGTCGAGGCGATGTTCGCGCAGGCTGTGCGCGAGTTCGGCACCTTGCACATCGTGGTCTGCAACGCCGGCCTGCAGCGAGATGCACCGTTCACCGAAATGACGCTCGATCAGTGGAACAAGGTCATCGGCGTCAACCTGACCGGCCAGTTCCTTTGCGCGCGCGCCGCGGTGCGCGAGTTCGTGCGGCGCGGCGTCGATGAAAAGGTGTCGGTGGCCGCCGGCAAGATCATCCACATGAGTTCGGTGCACGAGATCATCCCGTGGGCCACGCATGCCAACTACGCGGCGTCGAAGGGCGGCGTGCAGATGCTGATGAAGTCGCTGGCGCAGGAGGTGGCGCCGCTGCGCATCCGCGTCAACGCCATCGCACCGGGGGCCATTCGAACGCCGATCAACAGCGCGGCCTGGCAAACCGCCGGAGCCTATGCCGAGCTGATGAAACTGGTGCCGTACAAGCGCATCGGGGAGCCGGAGGACATCGGACGGGCGGCAGTATGGCTGGCTTCGGATGCGTCCGACTACGTCACCGGCACATCGCTGTTCGTCGATGGTGGCATGACGCTTTTTCCGGGGTTTGCCAGTGGCGGCTGACCACCACGACCTGATCGTGATCGGCAGCGGGCCCGGCGGTGCATCGCTCGCGCAGCGCCTGGCGCCCACGGGCAAGCGCATCCTGATCCTCGAGCGCGGCGACTATCTGCCGCGAAGCGAGCTGAACTGGAACGCTCAGGCGGTGTTCGTCGACGGTATCTATCAAGCTAAAGAGACCTGGACCAACTCGGCGGGAGACAGCTTCAGCCCCGCGCTGCACTACTACGTCGGCGGCAACTCGAAGGTCTATGGCGCCGCGCTGTTCCGGCTGCGCGAGCGCGACTTCGGCGAGGTGAAGCATGCAGGTGGCTTGTCGCCGGCATGGCCGCTCGGGTACGACGTGTTCGAGCCCTACTACACGCAGGCCGAAGCGTTGTTCCAGGTGCACGGGCAGCGCGGCGAAGACCCGCTGGAGCCCTGGGCCAGCGGTCCATACCCGCATCCGCCGGTGAGCCACGAGCCGAAGATCGCCGAACTGTCGGAGCATCTGCGCGGCATCGGGCTGAATCCGTTTCATCTGCCGCTGGGCATCCTGCTCGACGAAAAGGACGGCAAGACCACACCCACCAGCATCTGCATACGCAACAGCTACTTCGACGGTTTCCCGTGCCCGCTCAACGGCAAGGCCGACGCGCAGGTGATCTGCATCGATCCGATGCTCGCGAAATACCCGAACGTGACGCTGATGACCAACGCCTATGTGTCGCGGCTCGGCACCGATGGGTCCGGTCGCACAGTTGACGCGGTGCATGTCACGCGCGAGGGGCGCGAAGAGGTCTATTCGGCCGACGTCGTGGTGGTCGCGTGCGGCGCGCTGTCGTCCGCCCTGTTGCTGCTGCGCTCGGCCAGCGACGCGCACCCCAACGGCCTGGCCAACGGCTCGGGCCAGCTCGGGCGCAACTACATGCGGCACAACATGAGTGTCTTGATGGCCGTGATGAAGGACGT